>JAFVRI010000239.1 GCA_017504335.1 Clostridia bacterium | reverse complement strand
TTTATTAAAAAGAAATCCGTCGGGACATAGGGTCCGACGGATTTCTACCTTAGAGAGAAAGCAATCGTCTTTCCGTCAAACAAGGACAAGAAGTCTGTGTTTCCCCAAGTCATATTTTGTAATAAAAGTTTTGCGGAGCCAAAAAACGCAGTTTTTTGCAGCGAAGCGAAGCGGAGTTTGGTTTCAAAAGCGACCGCGTCCCTCGCATCCATTTAGAGCATCGCAAGGATTTCCGCAGCGTTGGTGTCGGGCTTGACCTTGGGCATGACGGCTTCGATGTTTCCGTTTTCGTCAATGAGGAAGGTGGTACGAACCACACCCATGCCTACTTTGCCGCACATTTTCTTTTCCTGCCACACACCGTATGCCTCGATGGCAATGCGGTCGGGATCGGATAAAAGAATAAAGGGAAGCTCATACTTTTCGGCGAATTTCACGTGAGACGCCACGGAATCCTTGCTGATGCCGATGACCTCCACGTTCTTTTCACGAAAGCCCGCATATGCCCCCGCAAAGGCGCAAGCCTGTCTGGTGCAACCGGGGGTATTATCCTTGGGATAAAAATAGACCACAACCTTTTTTCCAAGAAAATCCGAAAGCGAAACCGACTTGCCGTCCTTGTCGGTGAGCGTAAAATCGGGTGCCTTGTCTCCTACCTTCAACATACCATTTCTCCTTCCATATCCATCAAAATTGCCCGACAGGGCGCACCGTCCGCACCGCCCAAGGCAATGGGAGCGGCATTCAATAAGTAAACTTCTTCCGGCACGTGGGAGAGTCGAATGCCCTCCAACAGTACCACCTCGCGGGATAATAGTGCCAAGTGGGCCGCCATAGGTCCGTCCTCGGGTCCTACGGTCTGGGATTCATTGCCGAGCAGCCAAATTCCACCCTCGGCAAATACCTCTGCCGCCTCGGTGGAAACGGTGGTGTTTCCCTTGAAAAGCAACCGCTTTGCCGCTTCCGTGTTTTCCTTTTGTGTCCGATCCAAAATCGCCATGGCATCCTTTGCGGAAAGAATTCCCTTGTGTTCGATCACAAAGCAAAGCCCCACCACTCTTGCAAGGTCAATTTTTTCAACGGTCTTGCCATCCTTGATAAAATGATAGGGGGCATCCACGTGGGTTCCGTTGTGGGCGCACAAAGAGAGTGCGGTCAGATTGTAATTGGAACCGTCCTGCATGGAAGAAAGGATCTCTCGCTTGGGTGCGGGATCTCCCGGGAACACCACACAGCCAAACAGTTCTTGAGAAATATCGTAAAGCTTCATGACCGACCGTCCTTCAAAATCTCATAAAGATAGGTTCTCAACCGAGAAGCATCGCCGTCAAACAAATATCCATGGATCCCGAAGGCTACCGCACCTCGGATATTCTTTTCGCTGTCATCAATAAATATGGTTTCCTTCGGATCGATCTCGCATTCACGGCAAAGATACCCATACATCTCTGCCGAGGGCTTTACGTAACCGCAAACCGCCGAATAGATCCGCTTTTCAAATTCCACAAGGCAAGGGATCTTTGCCTCATTCTCGGCAAAATAGGTGCTGATATTGGAGAGCAGGAAGGTCCGAACACCGAAATCCCTCTTAATATCCTGAACCAATTTTCTCATGCCGTCGATCTCGGGAATCCGCCAAATCCAATCATAGTGCAATTCCCGCGCCACACCGTGCAAACGCTCGGGCAATCGGGCGCACATGGCACTGAGGGCTTCCTCATCGGAAATGGTTCCCGCATCCAATCGATCCCAGTACAGACGGTCAAACACCACCTCTTCAAGAAGGGCTGCGTCCTCTTTATCGGTCACGCTCTGCGCCACCATATGGGCGGGCACAAAATGCACCATCACCTGTCCAAAATCAAATACTACGTTTTTAATCATTTTCTTCCTCTCCTCTTAAATCGAAGGTACAGGATCAAACCAACCGTTCCCCCGATTGCCAATGCACCGCCTCCACAAGCGATGTAAATCCATGCAGCACCGTTGCTTCCGTCATTTCCATCCGAATCCTTCGATGGCAACGGATCTTTCTCACGTTCCGACTCTGTCTCAATCTCCGATTCCGTGTCTGTCTCTGTTTCCGTCTCGGCCTCTGTTTCCGTCTCGGTCTCGGTTTCCATCTCGGTCTCGGTTTCCGTCTCGATCTCTGTTTCCGTCTCGGTCTCGGTTTCCGTCTCGGTCTCGGTTTCCGTCTCGGTCTCGGTTTCCGTCTCGGTCTCCGTTTCGGTTTCGGTCTCCGTTTCGGTTTCCTGCGATGGAATTCTTTCCGGCAAAGGAAGTCCTTCCAGCCAAGCAATCAAGTACATACTCAATAGATCGTATCCTCTTGAATTCATGTGAATATAATCATTTGCCAAATAGGTCGTAGAGGTAACCTGAAACGTTTGGTTAAAAGCAGCGTCATTGTAAAGATCCAGATAAGGGATCCCCCATTTCTCAAGAATCCTTTTTTGCATTTCCACGTATTGACTCTGATCCTGCACACCCGGGATCTGCTCGAAATTTTCTCCGTCATTTTTCCACTGTCCCTTAGGCATTTGGTACGTAATCAAGTAACATACCGTCGCATTCGGGAAATACTCCTTGGTATAGTAAAGCGTCCATTCCAAGGCTCCCGCAAAGGTGTATTTGTCGAAATCAAAACGGTTGAAGCCCTCGCTGATTTCCCCAAGAGGTGCATCTCTCCACGAATCGTTGACACCGCCTTGAAGCACGACCAACTCATAATCCACGGGCTCAATCCGCATATTATTGGCACCGTTTGCCTGTTGCAGCTTTGAAAAAATGGTGCCGCCGGTGGGGATCCCACGTGTCAGCGAATACCCGGAGGCACCGTAATTTTCCCAGTTCATATCAAACCGTTCACCGATCCGTCCCGCATAACCCGCATCTACACGGTGATTTCGTTCTCCGCTGGCGTTACACAGAGAATCACCGAAAAACAGTGTGTTTCTTCCGTAAAGCGGACTGTCCTTTGGATTTACGTAAGCCGAACGGTATCCCACCTCGCTCGCATAAGAGCAAAACGGAGACTCGGCATAAGCAAAAAAGCTTGGCATTCCTACGAATAAAGCTACGATCAACAAAAATCCAACAATCCTTCTTTTTTTCATCGACGTATTCTCTCCCTATACTGAAAATCGTCTGGCATAGCCGCAGCGGCGGCAAAGCTCCTCTGCCGCTCGGCAATCCCGAAAGCCTTCGGCAATGGCGCAAGCGCGTTTGGATTCCAGAATATCTGAAAGATTCTCCGAGAACACGTTTCCAAGCGCCAGTGTTCCCTCACTGTCCAAGCAACACGGAACCGCCGTTCCATCCGCTAAAATTCCGAAATGATCGGAAAGTCCGTAGCACCGAACCCGATCCTCCCCCAAGGGAGCTTCTCGGTCGGGCCATTCAAATCGCTCGCCCCATTCCATGTGTAGCTTGTCGTGAATGCGGATGCCCTTGGAATTTTCCGCCCATTCTCCTTCGATCCGTTCACGGAAAAAGGAGAAGATCCGATCGTTCTTCCCGTCATCATAGCCGCGGTTCCACATCCGAAGGACCACGATAATGCCCTTTTTTGATGCTGCCTCGGCAAATTCCGCTATCTCCGAAAGATACCGCAAAAAGGCATCCTCTC
>JAFVRI010000238.1 GCA_017504335.1 Clostridia bacterium | reverse complement strand
GGCGGTATCCGAAAATATCAATGGGTCGCCACGCCCCTGTCCCTTCACGGTGTCATCGCCAAGAAGGACGGAACCGTTCTGGACGTAAACGTGGGTGAGGATGACAACGATCCCGTGTTCTATATCACCGATCTGCTTCCCCATCTGGGTCAGGAGCAGAGCAAGCTCCCCCTTGCCGAAGGAATCAAGGGTGAACAACTGAACATTCTCATTGGCAGCCGTCCCGACGAAGAGGATAATTCGGTGAAGCTGGCTGTTTTGAAGCTACTTCATGAGAAATACGGCATCACCGAAGAGGATTTCCTTTCCTCCGAGCTGTGTGTCGGTCCCGCAGATAAGGCAAGAGACATGGGCTTTGACCGCTCCATGATCAGCTCCTACGGTCACGATGACCGTGTATGTGCCTACCCCATTCTGACCGCTCTTCTGGATACGGAAGACAACACCCACACCAAAATGTGCGTGCTGGCAGATAAGGAGGAAACAGGCAGCGACGGCCCCGGCGGTATGCAAAGCGACCTTTTGGTTGACTTGATCCGTGAGATCGCCACTGCACTCGGCGGCAATGAGGCGGTGGTTCGTGCCAACTCCAAGTGTCTGTCCGCAGACGTTTCTGCCGCTTATGACCCCAACTTCCCCGATGTCTTTGAAAAGAGAAACACGCCCTTTTTGGGATGCGGCGCGGTCTTTACCAAGTTCACAGGTTCTCGCGGAAAATCAAGCACCAACGATGCCTCTGCCGAATACCTGGGCTGGCTTCGCTCGGTTCTTGATCGGGACAGTGTGATCTGGCAGGCAGGCGAGCTTGGCAAGGTCGATTGCGGTGGCGGCGGAACCGTTGCCAAGTACGTATCCAAGCACAACATTGATACCGTAGATCTGGGTGTTCCCGTTCTTTCCATGCACGCCCCCTATGAGGTCATCGCCAAGGTTGACCTTTACGAGACCTATCGCGCCGTAGCAGCGTTCTATCAATATTAATCCAATCCCCCAAAAAGGAGATTCCATGCTGAAAAAATTAAAGGATGCCGAGGCACGCTATCTCTCCATGGAAAAAGAGCTGGCCGACCCCGAGATCTTTTCCGATACCGAGCGTTATGCCACGCTCATGAAGGATTACAAAAACCTAACGCCCATCATGGAGGCTTATCGGGATTATTGCCGTGCCGAACGGGAAAACGAGGAGGCGAAGCTGCTTCTCTCTGAGCCCTTGGATGCGGATATGAGGGAGCTTGTATCCCTTGAACTGAAGGAAACCCAAAAGCGAATGGAGGTTCTCTTTGAGGAACTGAAGGTCCTTTTGCTTCCCCGTGACCCAAACGATGACAAGAACGTCATGGTGGAGATCCGAAGCGGTGCGGGCGGAGAGGAAGCGGCACTGTTTGCCGCCGTTCTCTACCGTATGTATTCCATGTACGCCGAGGCTTGCGGCTTTAAGACCTCGTTCATGAACGTCAACGAGACCGAGCTTGGCGGCTTCAAGGAAATCACCTTTATGGTAGAAGGCGACGGCGTATATTCCCGCTTCAAATTTGAAAGCGGCGTGCATCGGGTACAAAGAGTCCCGGAGACCGAATCTCAGGGCCGCATCCAAACCTCCACCGCCACCGTTGCGGTTCTTCCCGAGGTAGAGGATATCGCCATTGAGATCAACCCCGCCGATCTTTTGATCGAATCCTGCAAATCCAGCGGAGCGGGCGGTCAGCATATCAATAAAACCGAATCGGCAGTTCGCCTGACCCACAAGCCAACGGGCATCGTCATCGAATGTCAGGAGGAGCGAAGCCAGTTCAAAAACAAGGATAAGGCACTGAAAATGCTCAAGGCCAAGCTGTATGATATGAAGGTCACCGAGCAGAACCAAAAGATCGCCTCCGAACGAAGAAGTCAGGTAGGAACGGGAGACCGAAGCGAGCGGATCCGTACCTACAATTATCCCCAAGGCAGAGTCACCGACCATCGGATCGGTCTGACCCTCCATTCCCTTGAAGCCTTCTTAAACGGAAGCATCGGTGCCATGATCGACGCACTGATCACCGCAGACACGGCGGAAAAGCTGAAAGCGTCGGAATCGACCTAACCTTCAGAAAAGGAATTCATCATCATGCAAACCAAGATTTATACCCTTTCTCCCGAGGATACTCAACACCCCTTCCTCGACGAGGCGGCGTACATTTTGAAACATGGCGGACTGGTTGCCTTTCCCACCGAGACGGTTTACGGCTTGGGCGGAAGCGCGACCGATTCCCAAGCGGCGCAGAAGATCTACGCCGCCAAAGGTCGTCCATCGGACAATCCGCTGATCATTCACGTGGCAGATCCCGAAGACGCGTCCATTTACGCGCACGTCAATGAAACGTATCAAAAGCTGGCTGAGGCATTTATGCCGGGGCCCCTTACCGTGATCCTGCCGAAGCGTGACATCATTCCCGAAACGGTCACGGGAGGCTTGGATACGGTAGCGGTTCGCTGCCCGTCTCACCCACTGGCAAGAGCCCTGATCCGTCGGGCGGGCATTGCCATTGCCGCCCCTTCCGCCAATCTGTCCGGCTCTCCCTCTCCCACCTCGGGGGATCACGTGATCCGTGATCTTTCGGGTAGGATCGACGCCATCATCGACGGCGGTTCCTCGGAGATCGGTCTGGAATCCACCATCATCAAGCTGGACGGCTCTCATGCCACCCTGCTTCGCCCCGGTGCGATCACGGTGGACGCGCTTCGATGCGTATGCGAGGAAGTCACCGTATCCCCCGCCATTAAGGCTTCTCTTGCCGAAGGAGAAAGACCTCTTTCCCCCGGCATGAAATACAAACACTACGCGCCGTCATCCCCTTTGGTTCTGATCGACGGAGACGAGAATGCGGTTCTCGCATTCTTCAAGCAAGCACAGGAAAACGAATCCTGCGCCATCCTCTGCTATCGCGAAGAGGTTTCCGCATTGCGGAATGAGAACCTCATCGACATTGGAGAGAGAGAGAATCTTTCAGAACAAGCGCACAACCTCTTCTCCGCTCTTCGCCAAACAGAATCTATGGACGTACGCATCATCTACGCCCATCTCCCCCCCGAGGACGGTTTGGGGCTTGCCCTTTACAACCGCCTGATCCGCGCGGCGGCACACACCGTACGTCGGGTCTGATCCATCAATTCATAAAAAGGACGGTAACTTCATGGCAAAAGCTAAAAAAGGAAAAAATGCCAACGACATAAACGAGATCGTACATGCCCCTGCTAGACCGCAGTTGATCACCGAAACCATTGAGAGCAACTACATGCCCTACGTCATGAGCGTCATTGTGTCCCGAGCGATCCCTGAGATAGACGGACTCAAGCCCGCTCACCGAAAGTTGCTCTATACCATGTATAAAATGGGCTTGCTCCAGAAGGATCATCCCCGTGTCAAGAGCGCCAATATCGTGGGACGTACCATGCAGCTCAACCCCCACGGCGATATGGCGATCTATGAGACCATGGTTCGTCTGACCCGCGC
>JAFVRI010000032.1 GCA_017504335.1 Clostridia bacterium | reverse complement strand
GGGCGGATGAGAAAGTTCTCATCCGCCCCGACCGTTTCGGGTCAGAAGTAAATATTTTTGATGGATTCAAGGGTAGCGGGAATGCCGTTGTGCACGTCGGACAGCGCTTCGCCGTATCGTTCGTAAAGGAATTGAGAACGATCGGGATCTTCATCCAGAATCAGCATCGCCGCAAGGTAAAGAGCAGCAACGGGAGCCAAACGGTCGCAAAGAGGAAAATCATCTTCCAGAGGCAACCGGATCCGGTTAAAATCGGGGGATGATCCGATTCCGCCATACAAGCGAAGCCAACGGTCGGTTTCTTCCGCTTCACCGCAGAAGGCAGCAAGATGGTAAGGGGCCTGCTCAGCAAAATCCTCGTTTTCATTGGGATCATGCCCCAAAGCAAGAAGCGCCAAAGCATGCTCATAAATCTCTTGATTCTGATACATAGCGTTTTTAGTTGGAGAGAATCATGCAATCCAGTACCACCAGCTCCGTGGGATACACGATCTGTGCGCCGTACAGATGCAGACCTTTGACCGCATCCGCAAAGCGATGCTCGGGACGGTATGCGTCGATTTCGGAAAGCTGCTCCGCAAAAGCAATGGCGCGCTTGGTTCGCATGAAGCAGTGGTGAATTGTCTCGTCGGAGGCGATGCCCTCGGTATGGATTCCATTGGTGACAAAGATCTTACATCCCGCAAGGCTTCCGATGCAACCGGTTTCCAGCAGCTCATTGTTGGAAGTGCTCAGATCCAGCTTAGACTTGTAGAGGATGGATGCGACACTGGGGGAAATCTCCAGAACGACCTCGGTATCGTCAAATACGTTGTTGGTATAGAGCTGTTCTCTTGCCTTTACGATGAAATCGAAAATGTTCTCCGGGGTCAACGCGTCCGTAGTAATGGTTTGGCTGTGATTTTCAAAGAAGGAGTAGATATAGCGGTCTGCCACATCTGCCAAAGCGGATGCTGCGATCTTCATTGCCGAGTCCATCAGCTTGGGGGAACACTGAGCGCGATCAATGTCATCGATCTGGAAATTAAAATATTTTGCCTGATCAATAGTCAGCTCGCGAACGGTATCGGAGAGAGCCTGAGGACTGTCCATATCGGTGTTCTTGGTGTAATCTCCGATATTGATCGATCCAACACCGCAGATCTTTACAACAGAGCCCTTGTTCTTGATCTCGCCCTCGAATTCACGGTTGCAGTTTGCAACACCCACATAATGGTTGTCCAGGGAATGAAGGAGACTTTCGTTCCAAATGGTAGGGATAAAATTGGTAATAGCCATAAGATAAAATTCCTTTCTTTTTTAAAATAATGAATGGTTGTTGTGTATCAATGACGCCATTTTTTCATGGATTCTCTAATTTTTTTGTAATTTTCGCGAACCTCTGAGGGAGACATGGCGCGAACCTCGTCAGGGGAATAATATTCGCTTGAGGTATGAAGTCCCGCGCGACCTGCCGATTGCTCGGCATTGCGGCGATTGATTTCCTCCGCGTGTAGCCGATCCATACAGCTCTTTTTTTCGTAAAGGGCGTAGGCGGCGCTGAGAGGAATTCCCGTCTCCACATCCTTCCATACCGACTCTGGTATTTCCTTGACGGAGGTTGTGGGGAAGAAACGGCTGAAATCCTCCATTTCCCGCATGATTTTTTTCTGTTCCTGCTCTTTTTGGGTCAAGGCTGTGCGAAGTCGTTCAACTTCTGCCTGCAGGGAGGCGATCTCATCGGCAGAATCGACAGAGGATTCCTCCGCGGGTGTGGGATCAGATGGCTCTTCGGGGAGAGGAGAGTCGGCTTCAATCGGCTCGACTGTCTCGTTCATCTCGGTCAGATTCTTGTCCTCCATGGAGCACCTCCTCTCTTTGATCGTAGCTGTCATCGGCGCCGGAACGCTCCAGCTCTTCCAGAAGTGCCTGACGGTCTACCAGAAGTCCCGACGGCAAGCGGCGAATGTAGGCGGAGGGGGTCAGATAGCCCGACTCCAATAGCTTGTCCAAGAGATTCTGTGCGCCAACGGCGGTGTAGCGGGAAATCTCCGCTACGTCCACACGGGCTGAAAGAAATCCCTTTTTCAGCATACTGAATTCCATCGACTCGGTGGTGACCCCATTTTCATCTTTGCAGGGAAGCAGACGTTCTGCGGGGTAATAGGCACACATCATATCCGCCCAGATGTTTGCCATTTCTTCCACACAGCGGTAGTAGCTGCGTCGGATCTGCTCCAGAGGAATACGGGAGCTTTCCTGAAGGGCAAGAATGGCGCTGGTATTGGTTGCCTCTGTATTTCCAAGCGCCGATTCGGTCGCGCCCATCAGCTCCTTGGTCACGGAGATGGCAGATTCGATCAGATCCATGTATCCGTTTTGCATCTGTCCTGTTCCGATGACCGAGACCGCGTCGGAGATATTCCCGCCGCCAACCGCGGCAATGGCCTGACCGATCTCATTGGACCATTCGGGAATTTTTGATTTGTCATAAATCACCTTGGAGAAGGCGGTATCGGTCATATGCTTCATTGCCATAGCAAAGGCATGATTGATGTATTTCTGATTGGGGATTAGAGCCGTAATGGGAGAGGTCCCGTGAAAGCTGTTTTTGGTGGGGATCCAGTTGAAATAGGCAACGGGATAAAGACGGCAATCGGTTCGCGCACGTCGAATCGAGCAATTTTTCGTAGATTTCTCAAATACGACCTTGCCCTTTTCCCGCCAGAATTTGATGATGTAGGTTGCCTTTGCTTCAAGATCCCCCTCCAGCTCATAAAGAGCCATTTCTCCGCTTTGCTCATGACAATCGCTGTCTCCGACAATTTTCAAAAGATCGTCCTCGGAGCATCCTGCCTCGGATGCTTCGGCGCGAAGGGAGGCAACCGAGGCGCGTCCGGCAAGAATAATGTAATCCTGCGATTGAATATCGGAACGATTCACATCCGATACAAAAAGATTGACATTATCAATGACCTCGGTGGCAATATCCCCCTCATAGAGCTGAGGACTTTTGATGGAGGGGTCCCAGTAACAGTAGAGAACACCGTCGCCGGTAATGGCAGCATCGGTCAGCATACGGAGAAGACGGTTGTCCATTCCGTTTTGCTCCCAGCGATAAGCGGTGTTGGCAGACAAAATTTCCAAGCCGCGAGCCAATTCCACCGCTTCCTTTTTGCTTTTCAGGAAGGGAAGATTTTCATCGGTATACCGAATGCTCAGATCGGTGGATGCCACAGAGCAGATCAGATAATCCACAATTCGGCGGATGATATTGAACACAGGATGCGGTAGATCGGCTCCTTCACCGGATTGCCATTGTACACCTCGGTAAAACCGTTCGTTTTTCCGTACGGTTTCATAGAGCCCGATCCGCCGCTTGTAGTTTTTGCCTGCCTCATATTGAGCCCAGGCTTCTTTGATAGAATGATGGAATGGTTTCATTCAAAAAAATCCTTTCATGTTTATTTGGTATAGATGGAAAGTCGCCGAACGGTCGAGGTGGAGGATGCGTCGGCATCTATGGTAAGATCCGCACAGCGAAATCGGGCGGAACGGCATCGCTTTTGAGATACGACGGTGGGAGGCTCCTCGTTTGTCCGGAAAAGGACCGATAGCGGCGATGGCAGATCTCCTCCCGACAGAGTAACGAGTACGGGTCCTCCCTTGGTGTACCCATGAAAAAGAATCTGACGGACGGTTTTTATTTCGGGCGATGCCAGATCTCCAAGCTCGGCATGATAGGATGCGGAGATTGGAATTTGGTTGGCATCGCGATCCTCGTCATAGTTTTGTCCGTCGACAAAACGGAAGATGTCACTGCCATGAATAAATCCCATTTGATTTATGAGCCAAATGGGCTCGTCGGCGGGGATGCCCGTGAATTTGAACCAATCGTAGGAATCGAGACGGCAGATCCAGGTCTCTTGCTGCTCGGAATCGGTGACCCAAAGCTCATTGTGGGTGGGATCAAAGGCAAGCCTTGCCCGTTTATAAAAATTCGCATCCCAGAGATGATCCACGTTCCTTGAAATACTGACGGCGCGAAGGGAACCGTCCGCGGCACTTTCCCATCGGTAGATCGTGTTTGTCCCGATGAAAATGGTGTCGTTTCCCGTTTGAAGCATCCCCTTGTCAGAAACACAGCCGATGGGGAGCATGCCATGAGCAGTCAAGCCTTTTGCTTGCGCATCGCTGTTGGCGGAGACCCAGGTGATCCCCTGTGTGAAAAAGAGAATACGATCGCGGTTATGAGTAGCGCCTTGAATACGGTACTGTCCGTTTCCTACAGTAAAATCACAGTTTTCGGGAAAATAAAGTGCGGAGCTGAGTGAATTGATCGCTTGGGATTCCTTCAGATGATCATTCGATACATAGGAGGAACAAAAGACCGAGGCGGGAAGGTTTCCGTCAAAAAGGAGAATACGACTTTGGTCGGTCGTGCCCAGCAGTACATTTTTTTGACAGCTGAAAAGATTGTCAAGCTCGGTCGTATCCTCATTCTGAAATGAGAAGTATACGGTGATCCGATCTCCCACCTTTGGCTCGAGAATGTTGACCGTGTTGAAATTCTCATCCAGATAATAGTCCTCGGTGTCCGTAATATCCACCCCGTTTCGTATGACTCGATGGATCTTTTCGATGGTGTAGGGTGTATGCAAAAAGATAGAGGGAGGGTCGTTGATCACGTAGGAGATCCTTGCCTGATTGTGTAGGATGTTTCTTGGCTCGTAGATCTCACCGACCACATTGTTGGGCCAATCCCGACCGACCAAAGGGATGTAACCGATGGTTCGTTTGATTGAACGCTCGTTGAGAATGTATGCGGTGGTTCCCGAAAGAAGATAGAGATTTCCTTGGTGATAGAAAAAATGAACAGGGGCAGAATCGGATTGGATCTGACCGCACAAATGAGCGCTTTGGGTTTTGAGATTCATCATAAAAACCGATGCGCCGCGGACCAGAAACAGGCAAGGAATATTGTTGATCTGCGTTGAAAAGTAAGCACGGATTGGATCCTTGGATGTATGAAGCGGAGAAAATCCGTTTCGCTTTTGAAGTGCTCCCTCCTCGGTGATCCGAAAATTATTCATGGTGACCGATCCGAGGTTCCCGTCCATGGGGATGGATGTACGGATTCCCGGAAATCCGTTGATGAGGACAGAGGGAGTCGCTTTTTTCTTTGTTGACATATTGTAGCCTTTCTTCAGTGATAGTGGAGTTCGTTCTTCAAAGGAGTACAGACATTTCGGTCAATCAAAAAACGAACGGGGTCGAGGGGTGAAAAAGTGAAATTTCTCAGGGGGAGAAGGAGCGAGAGGCGGACAACGGCTCATGAGCGCGTAACGAAGTGCCTCCGGTGCATGTGTGATGCTGTGTGGCTCACCGGACGCGTCCTCGGGGCGATTCGGATCGCAGAGAAGAGCACCGAGACATCGGATCAGCTCCTCGCACGAGGAGGAGATCCGAAGGAAGGGAGAAGCGCCAAGATATTCCCGAAGCATGCGCCAGCCGGGAATGCGGCGATTGTCAGCAGGGAGCATGGGAGGCATTCCCTTGACTGCTTGCATGATCTCGAATCCGCTTTTGCCGCTGTCCTGCCGTCTGTTCCAAAGATCGGGGGAGGCTACGGCAAATTCAACCGCTTGTCCCCGACACAGCAGAGCGATTCGTTCTGCTCCTTGAGAGAGGGTCAGATCGGGAACGGTAAGCTCGCGCAGAGCATAGATGTTTCCATCGGAATCAATTCCCATCAAAAGGGCTGCCAACATATCAAAGCCGTAGTCAAATGCCAGAAAATGCTTCAAGCGGAGAGGAATGGAGGAGGGAGGCAGGACATGAAGGTCGGGATCGAATTCCGGGAGAAATTGCCCTTCAAATACATTCCATTTTCCGTAGAGCCAGGCATCCCGCAATCGATGGGGAAGGGATTCCAGAGATCGGACGTAATCGGGATCGGCCTTGAGAAGAATATCATTGTCATAAACCAAGGCGGGAATGAAGCAATAGTCATCAGGATTCTCATTTTTTCGAAATTGTCGATCTACAAAGAGGCGCTTGACCCAACCGTGCCCGACCCCCCCGGGATTGCAGGTCAGATACATCCTTCGGGGAGCATCCGAGATCCCGCGCAGACATGCCTTGAAAATGGAAAAGCAGTATTCGTTCAGCTGTGTTGCCTCGTCAATGGCAATGATATCGTATTCCTGTCCCTGATAGCGAAGGGCATCGGAGTCAGCCGAGCAATATCCGAGAAAGATGCGACTTCCGTTGGGGAGGGTAAGCACCTTGTCTGCCTCGCTCCAGGAAAGAAACGCGCCGTACTCCTTCAGAAACGGAAGCACGTGATTTGCCTTCAGCTCGGGATAGGTTCGGCGGATCAATAAGCAGCGTAGCTCAGGATATCGCAGACACATGGCAATGAGCTTGCGTCGAAGCGCCCAGGATTTTCCACCGCCTCTGGCGCCTCCGTAAGCGATAAAGCGAGAGCGTGCTTGAAAAAACTCTTGCTGTCGTCTGGTGGGAACGCCCGGAATGGTCAGAATGGGAGAGGAAGTCATGCGCCGTCACCGTAAATGTCATGCTCGAATCGAATGATGGGTTGCGGATCGGTGGGCAGGAGCTTTTCCTTTCGTTCATTTTCTTTGTCGTAACCCAACCGACGCTTGAGATAAGCGGTCAGCAGTGTTGGGGAGACCGAGGAATTGAGTGCCTCATCCTCCAGAACCGCATAGACATAAGCGATGGCATCGGGGTATTTCTCGGATAAATCGACCAGATCCTCGGTTCCAATGTGCAGGAACCGACAGAAGCCTGCCAAATTTGGGAATCGACCCTCCGGTTTTTTTGGAGCTCTTGGCAGGATCGCTCCGTCCTCCTCGGATGCGGGATGACAGGAAGCGATGTATTTTTTCAAGAGCCGATCGTAGTTTTTGCGGCGGAATGCATTCTCAAGAAGCTCTCTGCCGCTTTGTTTGTTCATAGATGGTACCTCCTTTTCGTCT
>JAFVRI010000237.1 GCA_017504335.1 Clostridia bacterium | reverse complement strand
ATCCTTCTTCAGGGCAACCGAAAGCATATCGGATGAGATGGCACAGTCGGTCGTAACGAACACAAGCATGGTAGCCATATTGGGATGGATCATACCACTTCCCTTGGCAATACCGCCGATGTGACATTTGACACCGTCGATCTCAAACTCGTAAGCGATTTCCTTTTTCTTCACATCGGTGGTCATGATGCCTTCGCTGGCAAAATCGCTATGCTTGCCAAGTCCCGCCACCAAGGAAGGGATTCCGTTTGCAATGGGAGTGATATTCAAGGGCTGTCCGATGACACCGGTGGACGCAACGATTACGTCCTTTGCGGAAATGTTCATTTCCTTTGCCAGAAGTGCGCACATCTCCTCCGCAATTTCAATGCCGTTCGCGTTACAGGTATTTGCGTTTCCGCTATTGCAGATCATTGCCTGTGCCACACCGTCAGAAATATTATTTTTAGTAACAGTCAAAGGAGCTCCCTTGACCAGATTCTGTGTATAAACCGCCGCCGCAGTTGCGGGAACCTCGCTAAAGATCAGCGCAAGGTCACGCTTAGTTTTGTTCTTGCGAATGCCGCAATGCACACCATTCGCCAAAAATCCCTTTGCGGCACAAACGCCGCCTTCTATTTTTACCATGATATTTTCTCCTTATAATTCCAGACCCGTGGTAGGATCGACACCCATTACATAGTTCATACATTCTACAGCCGCCCCCGATGCGCCCTTGCCCAAGTTATCATAGACCGCAATCAAAAGAATCCGATCCTCATTGCCTTCTACGGTAACGATCATGGAATCCTTTTGTGCCACAGTATGAGCAGATAAAAAACCTGCAACGTCCACATGCTCCACATACTGAACGATAGGACCCGTGTACTTCTCTTGGTACAGTGCTCGAATTTCTTCAAGACTTCCCTTCTTCAGATCCGATGCGAAGATCGGAACCGTAACCATCATTCCGCTGTAAAAATCCGAAACAATGGGACAAAAGATGGGGGCTTCCTTCAAGCCTGTAATCGCCTTCATTTCCTTCAGATGCTTATGCTGCTGAGTAAGCCCATACTGTCTGGGAGCTACCAACAGGAAATCCACCTCGTCCGCCTCATAATCGGCGATCATCTTCTTTCCGCCCCCGCTATAGCCGGTAATGGAATGACAAGTAAGCTTGGCATCATCGGAAAGAAATCCTGCCTCAATCAAAGGATATACCAAAGAAATAAATCCGCTGGCGTGACATCCGGGAACTGCAATTCGCTTGGCAGACTTTAATCTCTTTGCTCTTTCTTCGGACAGCTCCGGAAAACCGTAACACCATCCTTCCAGCGTTCTGTGCGCGGTGGATGCATCAATGACCGTGACGTTGGGATTCTCGATCATACTCACCGCTTCGATCGCTGCCGCATCGGGCAAGCAAAGAAACGCAATGTCGCAAGCATTCAGAGCCTTTCGTCTTGCCTCGGGGTCTTTTCTTTTTTCCTCGGGCAGAGTAATCATTTCCACATCGGCCCGTCCCGACAGGCGCTCATAAATACGCAAGCCTGTGGTTCCCACGCTTCCATCAATAAATATCTTTTTCATTTTGACAACTCTCCTCTTACGTACACGATCTGCGCATCCACGGATTCGGGAGAGGTTCCTCCCTCCGAAATTCGTTTGCCAACGCAGGTCTCCAAGGAAATCTCCTCGTAAAGATCCTCTTCAAACAGATCGGTATGCGCACGATAATCCTCCATAGGAAGGTTGTCCAGTACGCAATGCTTTTGAATGCACTCGGCAACGATCTCTCCGACGATTTTGTATGCCGCACGGAACGGCATTCCCTCTCGAGTCAGATAATCCGCCAGATCGGTTGCGTTAATAAAGCCCTCCTGTGCCGCCTTATACATATTGTCAGGCTTCACCTTCATGGTTCGGATCATGGGAGCGAACACGTCAAGACACATCTTCACCGTTTCAATGGCATCAAAGAGTGCCTCCTTATCCTCCTGCATATCCTTGTTATATGCCAAGGGCAGACCTTTCATCAAGGTCAGAAGGGTAATCAGGTCGCCATAAACTCTACCCGTTTTTCCACGAACCAATTCCGCCATATCGGAGTTCTTCTTTTGAGGCATGATCGATGATCCCGTGGTATAGGCATCATCCAGCTCCACATAGCGGAACTCCCAGCTGGACCACAAAATGATCTCTTCTGAGAAGCGGGACAGATGCATCATGATCAGAGAAAACGCGCTGATAAATTCCACGCAGAAATCCCGATCGGATACACCGTCGATGCTATTGAGAGTGATGCCGTCAAAATGAAGCTTTTCCGCTTCCATCCGACGATTTGTATGGTAGGTCGTTCCCGCCAATGCGCAAGAACCGAGAGGAGAGTAATTCATCCGCTTCGCGGCATCCTCCAAACGTGAAATATCCCGCAAAAACATCATGGCATATGCCATCAGGTGATGTCCGAAGGTAATCGGCTGCGCTCTCTGCAGATGCGTATAGCCCGGCACAATCACGCCTCTGCACGCCTCTGCCTGATCCGTAATATCCGAGATCAGCTGCTTCAAAAGCGCAACAATGTCCTGTGCCTCATCCCGCAAGTACATTCTGACATCCACTGCAACCTGATCGTTGCGGCTTCTTGCCGTGTGCAGACGCTTGCCCGCATCTCCAATCCTACGAGTCAGCTCCGCCTCCACAAACATATGAATATCCTCACATGCCATGTCGAACGAAAGCGCTCCACTGTTCAAATCCTCCAAAATTCCGGAGAGACCATCTACGATGGCATCGCAATCCTCGGCGGAAATAATCTTTTGCGCCGCCAGCATTTCGGCATGAGCGATAGAGCCCATGATGTCCTGCTTATACATTTTACAGTCAAAACGAATGGAGGAATTGAAATCATCCGCCTTGCTATCCAGTGCTTTGGCAAACCTGCCTGCCCACATTTTTTCCATTGTTTTTTTAGCAGGTTTTGCCTGTCACCTTTCGGCGGCAGGCAAAACGAATCCTTTTCAATTATTTCTTGTTCTTTGCGTTAACCTCTGCCTGAACCTTGATGGGCAGACCGAAGAGGTTAATGAAGCCGGTGGCATCTGCCTGGTTGTATACGTGATCCTCGCCGAAGGTTGCGATCTCCTCGGAGTAGAGAGAATAATCGCTCCAAGCACCTGCCTTGATGATGTTACCCTTGTAAAGCTTCAGACGAACCTTACCGGTAACGGTCTCCTGGGTCTTATCCACGAATGCGGACAGAGCCTCGCGCAAAGGAGTAAACCACTGACCGTTGTAAACCAGATCAGCAAAGCAAACCGAAAGCTCCTGCTTCTTATGTGCTACATACTTATCCAGGCAAAGGGTTTCCAGATAGTTATGAGCAAAATAGAGGATCTCTCCGCCGGGGGTCTCGTAGACACCGCGACACTTCATGCCAACCAAACGGTTCTCAACGATATCCAGAAGTCCGATTCCGTTTGCACCGCCAACCTTGTTCAGGTTCAGGATGATATCCTTGGCGCTCATCTTCTCACCGTTGTATGCCACAGGACGGCCCTGCTCAAACTCCAGCGTAATGTAGGTAGGTGCATCGGGAGCCTGAATGGGAGAAACGCCCATTTCGAGGAAGCCCTCCTTCTCATACAGAGGCTCATTGCCAACGTCCTCCAGATCCAGTCCCTCGTGGCTCAGGTGCCAGAGGTTCTTATCCTTGGAGTAGTTGGTCTCGCGGTTGATCTTCAGAGGAACATTGTGTGCCTCTGCATAGTCGATCTCCTCCTCACGGGACTTGATGCTCCACTCACGCCAAGGAGCAATGATTGCCATTTCGGGAGCCAATGCCTTGATGGTCAGCTCGAAACGAACCTGGTCATTTCCCTTACCGGTACAGCCGTGGCAGATCGCGTCGGCGCCCTCTGCCTTTGCGATCTCGACGATGCGCTTTGCAATAACGGGACGAGCGAAGGAGGTACCCAACAGATACTCCTCATACTTTGCACCTGCCATCATGGTAGGAACCACAAAGTCGTCCACAAATTCATCGGTCAAATCTTCAATATAGATCTTTGAAGCACCGGTCTTGATTGCCTTTTCCTCCAAGCCCTCCAGCTCATCACTCTGTCCTACGT
>JAFVRI010000236.1 GCA_017504335.1 Clostridia bacterium | reverse complement strand
TCTGAGAGATTTCGGAGATGTTGGCGCCCAGCTCGGCGCACATTCCGCTGACCTTGGCAATAATGCCCTTGGCATCCTGTCCTACAACGGTAACGACTGCTTTCATATTTTTTGTTTCCTTTCAAGAAAATGATGATTTCTTTGTTCCATTATAACAGATTCCCGAACAATTTGCAAGGGTTTGCCCCGTTTTTTTCCGAATGTCGCTCAAAAAATACGGGGGGTTGCGACCCGTTCCGATCTCCTTCGAACAAATCCCCCTCGGAATGAAAAATAATTTTGGAAAGAGGCCTGTTTTTTGGCATTTTTCCTTGACGAATCGGCAAAAAAATGATAAAATATTTTTATAGAATTTCCCCGAAAACGGACAAGCCCTCGCCTGCCCGTTTTTCGATTCCTATATTCAAAAAGGAGAGCCTTATGAAGAAGATCACCCGTCTCTTGACCGTAATATTATGCCTTTTCCTCCTTGGCGGATTTGCTCTTTCCGCCCTGCCCGTCTCGGCAGTCGGGGATGGGGACTCCCTCAGCGCGACAATCGATGCCGTAGAAGCGGTGGATCGGGAAAATCTGACCGACGCGCAGTACGCGCAGCAGGTATTCAATATCCTCTCCAACCGAATCAGCGAGCATTACAACAAAAAGAACGCCCCCGATTCCATAAAGGTCAACGTGGTCAGCGCCATTACCCCCTATACCTCGGAAATCTTTTCGGTGGTCACCAACCCCGCCAGCACCGAGCACCATGCGCAGGTCCAGACCGACGTGCGTGAAAAGGGACTTCAGGGTCTGTATGCGGGAACCCTCGCATGGATCTACTACGCAAACACCGATGATTCCATCCGAGAAGCGTCCATGACCCTTCCCATGGAGGGCTTCCGCAACGGATCCTTCCATCAGTACACCGACACGCTCACCCTTGAGGAGTATTACGGATACCTGCAGGGTGACATCATCGGCAACTTCTTACATTGCTACGATTACGACAAAAAGCCCCCCGAGGAGGTCTATACCTACTTCACCTGGCTCTATCGCGCCATTTATGAGGCAAAGCTCGCGGCGCTCTCTCCCGACGCTTCTCTTCCCGAGGCACAGAGAGCCAACATCCAAGCCGCGCTGGACCGCGCGCTGACCGACGTACGGTCTACCTCCTACGTAGCGGGCATTTCCGCCGAGACCGCCAACGGCACCGTCCTCTCGGACGGCGAGGATGGATACAACTTCCGTCAGCTCTATGGAAAGGCGACCGCCCTGATCGATTTCTCGGCGGTGTACGAAACCATCCATCCGGGTCGGAAATACGCACAGACCGATGCCACCCGTGAGCTGATCGATTCTCTCGGCTCGGTCACCCACAATTCCGAGATCAACAACACCCTGAAGTCCTCCTTGGACGAAGCCCTTACCGAGATGCAGGGCGAGGACACGGTCGGCAATCAGTACACCTATACTTACGTAGGCGGTCTGCGCGAGGACGCGGCAGAGATCTACGACAAGGCGAACGAAACCAAGGTCTTGGCAGACGGCAACGCGCTCCTTGCGGTGTTCGCTCAGCATGATCTGAGTATGGCAAAGGCGGGCTCCAAGGACGAGCTTTGTGCCCTGCTTGACTCCCTCTTGCAAAACACCGAGCGCTATCCCGATCCCTCCGAGGAAAGGACCAAGCTGGAAAGCCTCGTCTTCTCCGCGGTGGAGATCCTGAACGGCTGTACCGCCAAGGACGAGCTTGCTCTGGAAACCGCCCGCGGAAGGGCGCAGGCAGAGCTGTATGACCGCTATCTCCATGCCGTCGAGAAGATCCGCGGCTATACCGACACCCCCGATGCCATCCTGGAGGAGCTGAAGGAAGCATACGATACCGCCAAGGGAGACATCGCCTCGGCAACCCGTCTCTCCGATCTGGAGGACGACATTGCCCGCGCCGAGCTGGCACTGGATAACATTGTGGCGGAGGCGGAGGCAGAGGCATACCTCAAGACATACGAGCCTCTCTTCTCCAAGATCTTCAAGGACGGATATCCTGTGCTGAACAGTCTCACCTCCGAGGACCGTCCCCTCGCCGAGGCAGCTATGGACGCGACCGCCGACGGCGTCATGAGCGCCCTTGCCCGTGAAAAGCTCCGCAAGGAGCTGTCCGCTCTGGGCGATGCCTACCAATACCTCATGGCAGAGGAGGCAGAAGCAATTCTCGCGGGTGTCATTCCAACCGATGCCAAGGATCCCCTGAAGCAAACACTGACAAAGGCTTCCCGAGACATTCCCGAAAAGATCACCGCCGAGGAGACCGACATTCACTCCCTTCCCGCTCTCAAGCAGCTCCTCTCCGACTACGTGGATGAGGCAAATGCCATTGAGGATCTGATGACCTTTGTAGAGGAAGAGATCCGCGCGGATGCGGAATACGGCGACTACAGCAAGAGCTTTGTCTCCTCCATCAACCAAACGGTCAAGAATGCCATTGCCGACATCACCGACACGGAGCGCGCAGAGGATCCCTCGATCCTTTCCGACTCCGCCTGCCTCTCCTTGGAGCGCATGACCGCTACGGAAAAGATCTCCCTGGAGATCGAAAAGGCGACCGAGGCACTGGATGCCACCAAAGCTCTGACCGAGACGGAGAAGGCACAGATCAAGGAGGAGCTTGAGGCCCTCCGAACTGCCGCCAAGAGCGCCATTGACGCAAGCACCGACTTCGCCATCATTGACCGAACCCAAAAAAATACCCTCTCCTCGATCAAGGACGTCCTCTCCGAGGCGACTCTGACCGACCTTGAGCGAAAGGCAGAGGCGATCAAGGATGCCATCAACGGCTACGATTTTCTGAGCCAAGCCGAAAAGGATGTCTTGATCGGTCAAGTGGAGGATGCCCTTAAGGCTGCCAAGGAGGAGATCCTATCTGCCACCGACACCGACGGGCTGATCACAGCGCAGAAGGCGCATACCGACCGATTGGACGGCATCGACAAGGACGGTGCCAAGCAGGAATACGAGAAGGCGCTGGAGAGCGTCACCAACAAAAAGGACGAGTATTCCGACGAGCAGTACGAAAAGATCGACGGCATCATCAACAATGCCGATGAGACCCTGAACGATACCTCCTCCCGTGACGATTACCTGAATACCAAGGATCAGATCCTGGAGGAGATCAAAAAGATCCCCGACCGATTGGATGAGGCCTACGGGGAGCTTCTCGCCAACAAGGAGAGCTACAGCGCCGAGGATTGGGCGCGATTGGAGGCGATCTACGAGCAGGCAAAGCAGACCCTCACCGACTATTCCGCTCTCCCCGAGGGAGTCTCGGTCATCGACTACGTGCAAAATGCCGTGAAAGAGATGCGCGCCATCCGTCTGCAGGTGGTCTATACCCCCGATAAGCAGCTGGCGTCCGACACCCCCGAGCAATACCGCGAGGGCGATCACTTCTGGGGTAAGCTCTTTGCCGAGGGCGGTCTGCCCAGCAACAGCCTTCTGTCCGTGGGACGGATCGGAAAGGATTCGGGCGACTCGATCGCCGAGCGGATCATGAGGGCGGCAAAGGACAAACGGATCTATGATCGGGAAGGCGTCAGCATCCCGAAGGATCTGAACCGACTGCTGAAGGATTGCTACGTAACCGCCGGCTTTGACGTGACCTATACCCCCGTGGAGGACGGTACCTCCTACTCGGTCACGGTGCTTCTCCCCGAGGGAACCTCGCTGGAGCATGTGATCGGTGTGGTCTACCTGAACGAGGACGGCAGCGCCGAATATCTGGAGCTGACCCACGAGGGCTTGCTCGTTACCTTTGATACCTACCACTTCTCGGAGTTTTACGTGGTCTGCTCCAACGTGATCAATCTTCTGCCCGTGATCATCCTGATGACGGTGATCCTTGCGGCAGAGATCGCGGTGCTGGCATTTCTCTATCTGAGAAAGAGCCGCAGGAAGGCAGCCGCTCCCCTGTCCGCCATGGCACTGGTGCCTCCCTACTTCCCCGCCAACGGATGGATGACCGTTCTGATTCTCGGCATCGCCATTGTGCTGCTGGGCGGATGGATCGCTACCATCCTGGTGATGGAACAGAGAGCCAAACGGCCGAAGCCCGAGCCGACTCCCGTACCCGAAGAAACGGAGGGGACCGAGGCGGTTGAGGTCGAGGAGCCCATAGAAGAAACCCCCGAATTGCCCGAGGCGGAGGAAATTCCCGAGCTGCCCGAGGCAGAAGCGATCCCCGAATTGCCCGCGGCGGAAACGGTTCACGAGCTGCCCGCGGCAGAGGAGATCCCCGCTCTTCCCGAGAAGGAGCCGATCCATGCCCTTCCCGAGAGAGAGCCGATCCATGCGTTGCCCGAAGCCAAAGCCCCCGCCTTTGCGGATCCCGAGGAATATGAGGGAGCGCACAAGGGCGAGATCAATCTGGATACCCTGTCCGATCACTTCGAGGAGGGCGAGACGGTCACGCTCAATGACATGAAGCGCAAGAGACTGCTGCCCCGCGGAATCGGCGCGGTCAAGGTTCTGGGCAGAGGACGGCTCGGAAAAGCCCTGACCGTTCTGGCGCAAGGCTTCAGCGCATCGGCAAAGAAAAAGATCGAGGAGGACGGTGGAGAAGCCATCGTCACCCATACATCCAAGGAACGCGAGAATCAGAAAACACGTTCATAAAGCCCCCTCAGCGGAACCGTCTGCTCCCAAAGGACGGTTCCGCTTTTTGTCGGTCAGCCGTCGCCGCGAAGCCAAACGTTCCCCCAGAGCTGGGCATTGAATCGTTCCGTAGGGGCGAACGGTATTCGCCCGCGGGCATTCGCAGACCCCCTACGGGTTGGAGATCACCTGCTTGGAGGGAGGCTCCATGTTTCCTACGACTCAAACGAGGCGTCGAGATCCTTCAAAAAAGCTTTGACATATTCCTTTTTTTGCTATATAATATACGTAATCCCATTCCCTTTTACGGAGGTAGCTTATGAATCCATCGGTTGACGTTGCCGTTATCGGCGGAGGAAGCGCGGGGTGCTTTGCCGCCATTTCCGCGGCGCGTATGGGCGCCCGTGTCCTGCTCATCGAAAAGAACGGCATCCTCGGCGGTACCACCACCGCAGGTCGGGTCAATTTTCCCGGTCTCTTCCACGCATGGGGCAAGCAGATCATCGACGGCCCCGCTTGGGAATCCATCCTGCGTTGCGTCCAAAAAGGCGGCGCCACCCTGCCCGATTTCCCCTATAAGAGCGAGCATCACAATCGCCAGCAGATCCTTTTGGATATCTTTACCTATACCTGCGTGCTGGACGAAATGTGCGCGGAGGCAGGGGTCTCCCTGCTCTTCCATTCCATGGTCGCCTCGGTGACCGAGACAAAGGATGCCGTCCGCCTGCAGATCGCCACCAAGGAGGGCTTGAAGGAGATCTCTGCCTCGATTCTCATTGATGCTACGGGAGATGCCGACGCGATCCGTATGGCGGGATATCCCACCAAGCAGAGCGACCGACTCCAGCCCGCGACCCTGATCAATGATCTGGACGGCTACGATGCCGATGTCATCGACTACGAGGCACTCTCCCAATTCTTGGAGGATGCCTATGAAAAAGGAACCCTGAGGAAGGAGGATTCTCAGGGCAGAGATATTACCCGTATGGTCAGAAAGAAGCGGATCCATATGCACGTGGATGCCCCCAATGCCCATACCTCCGAGGGAAAAACCGAGTTGGAGCTGAAGGCAAGAGCCACCCTCGGTCGGATCCTTTCCTGCCTTTCGGAATTTGACGGGCTTCACTCGATCCGTGTTGCCCGCTTCGGCGCGGAATGCGGGGTCCGTGAAACGGTACGGATCGTGGGAGAGCATGAAATTACCGCTGAGGAATACCTGTCGGGAAGGATCGAGCGTGATTCGGTCTGCCACGGCTTTTATCCCATCGATCTGCATCAGCCGCTCGGCATCAAGCAGATCTTTCTTGAGGACGGTGTGGTTCCCACCGTACCCCTTGGGGCATTGATCCCCAAGCATGCCGCAAGGATCCTTGCGGCAGGTCGGTGCCTTTCCTCGGATACCGATGCCAACAGCGCCCTGCGGGTACAGGCGACCTGCATGGCAACCGGTCAGGTGGCGGGCGTTGCCGCCGCGCTCTCGGCAAGGAACGGCAAGGCGGTGACCGAGATCTCCCTTCCCGAGTTGAAGGATGCCCTGCGCGCCCTCGGCGCCATCGTCCCCGGTGACGTGACGTTTGCATAACAGAAAAATCCACCTTTGGTGAGCCTGCCACAGAGCAGGTTTTCATCTCCCTGCGAGATCCGAACGGCATTGCCGTTCGCCCTTCGGGTTTCGACTGCGTCCGCCGTGTCATTCTGAGCGAAGCGTAGCGTAGTCGAACTGCGAAGCAGCACCGAGCAAAGCGAAGGTGGAATCTCGGGCGGACTCCGCTCAAGATGACACGCAGGGGGCAACACCTTCCGAAAAAAT
>JAFVRI010000235.1 GCA_017504335.1 Clostridia bacterium | reverse complement strand
GCGCTGACCACGGGAACGGTGATCAAGGAGATCGCCATAGCGGCAACGCCCATTTCGGGGGATTTTGCTGCTGCAGCTGAGAAGCCGGAGTTGAGGGTGATGACAAGAGTGGAGATGCCGACCGTCAAAAGACCCGCGATCATGCCCGCATAGGCTCCGATCTTGGTGATCCGCTTGGAGAAGAGACCCCAGATGTAGGGACCGATGAAGCAGCCCGAAACCACGCCCCAAGAGAAGGACATGAGGCTGACGATGATCGGGATATTCTGCGTAGCGAAGATAAAGGAGCAAGCCACGAAGGCGAGACAGAAGAGACGGGTCACGAGCATCTGCTTACCTGGGGAGAAGGGCTTCTTTTTCAGGGAAGGGATCAGGTCTACCGAAACCGCGGAGGCGGAGGTCAGAACCACAGCCTCAAGGGTGGACATGGATGCAGACAGAAGCAGAACCAAAATGATTGCCAGAAGGATCATACCGAGGGTACCGTTTCCGAGCACCTCCATGAGCAGAGCGGGAATGACCGAGTCGATACCGCCCTCGGGGAGCTGACCGCCCAAAACCAGGCGGGAGGTGCTTCCTACCAAATATGCGCCGCAACCGATGATCAGGCAGAAGACGGTGGAGATCACGGTTCCGCGTTTGATGGAAGCGGTGTCCTTGATGGCATAAAATTTGCCGATCATCTGAGGAAGCCCCCATGTACCGAAGCTGGTCAGCATGATGTTCATGCAAAGGAAGCTGAAGGCGGAGCCGCCAAAGATTGAGGTGAGCTGCTCTCCGTTTGTGGGATTGGGATCGTTCGGCAGAGATTCAAATGCCCCCAGATTGTCAAGGAAGCCCGAAAAACCGCCTACGTTTTCGTGGCTGATAACCGCAGCCACCAGACAAACCACGCCAACCAGCATGACGATTCCTTGAATCAGATCGGTATAGGTGGTTGCCACGTAGCCGCCCGCAACCAAATAAATGGCGGTAAGAGTGGCGATCAGCAGCATCCATACCCAGGTTTCCACACCGGGGAACACGGTGCTGAACAGCGCGCCGAGTCCCTTATAGACCGCTGCGGAGTAGGGAAGCAGGAAGATGAAGATCACAAGGGATGCGAGAATTTTCATTCCCTTGGAATCATACCGTTTCTCAAAATATTCGGGCATGGTCTTGGCGCCCAGCTTTTTGGTCATCTTTCGGGTTCGGTTGGCAAAGAAGAGCCAGGAAAGGAGACAACCGAGGACGGCATTTCCAATGCCGATCCATACAGCACCGATGCCGATGTTCCAGCCGTGCTGACCCGCGTAGCCCACAAAGACCACCGCCGAGAAGTAGGCGGTTCCGTAGCCGAAGGCGGTCATCCAAGCGCCCACGTTTCTGCCGCCGATGAGAAAGCCGTCCAGGCTCTTGGTCTTCTTGTAGCTGAATACTCCGATGAATGCCATGGTAAGGGCATACACGCTCAGGGCAACAATGGTGAAGATCTGTACTTTTGTCATAATGTACCTCCAAACGGTGATATTGGGGGAAAACAAAAACGCCCCCTGAAAAACAGAGGACGAGAAAACCCGTGGTACCACCTCAATTTATCACTGCCTCGCGACAATGACCTTTCTGAGTGTCAAACAACCCTCTCGTTCTGTGACGGGAACTCCCGTTGCCGCCTACTAAAGGATGCGTCCACCCTTGTTCGGAGCACTGCTCACAGGATGTATTCGGAAAGGAGCTCTCCGCTGTCTCGCACCTACCGACAGCTCTCTGAATGGATTCTTCCAAGCCTACTTGTTCCTGCTCAAACGCATTTGGATGTGGATATTATACCATCTTGCTAAGGGAAAGTCAAGAGGATTTTTCAAAGATTTTGTCAAATTTTTCGGAAGTTTGTCCGCATCAATAAAAAAAGTGTCCGAACCGAAAAAAATTTCTTGAAATTCGACAAGAAATGTGATAAAATAAACGTATGACTGTAAATTCCTAAAGGAGATGTCTTATGAAAGATAAAAAACGTATCCTATATTGGGTTGCTTCCGCCGGATGTTTCCTTTTGTTTCTTGCGCTGACGGCAGCGGTCCTTTGGATCGACAAGGCACCCATCGGCCCTCTCGGCAGTGAGATCGGTCTTTCTTCCTTGAACGGGTGGGCAAGAGATGCCATCGGACAGAATGCGTTTTGGTACGACCTGACCGAATGGCTCGGATATCTGGCGCTTGCTTCCGCGGGCGGACTCGCGTTGCTTGGGCTTTGGCAGCTCATTCGCAGAAAAGGTCTTTTGAAGATCGATTGGGATCTCTACTGCGCGGCGGGTGCGTATGCGCTGGTTGCCGCCTTTTACGTGTTCTTTGAGATCGCCATTGTAAATTACCGTCCCATACTGATGGAGGGCGTGCTTGAGGCATCCTATCCGTCCTCTCACACCATGCTGACGGTTTGCCTTTCGGGCATTGCGGCACACCAGCTTTGGAAGAGACTTCCTTCCTTGACGGGGAAGTGGATCTCCCTGATCCTTTGGGGAGGTGTCGGCATCGGAACCGTTGTGGGACGGCTCCTGTCGGGCGTGCATTGGCTGACCGATATCCTCGGCGGTGCTTTGTTGGGAGCGGCCATTCTGTTGGCTTATTTTGGCGCAACTGTTGTTACTTCATTCTTGAAAAATCATAAAGTAAGCGAAAACAAAGGAGAAAATTATGACCACGCAGGAATATGAGAAGAATATCAAACGGGTGATCATCACCGAAGAAGAAATCGCCGCCGCCATCAAGGAAGCGGGAAAAAAGATCGATGCCATGTATGACGGTCATCCCATTCTTTTGGTCAGTGTCCTGAAGGGTGCGTTCGTATTCATGGCAGACATCTGCCGTGCCGTGACGGTTCCCTGTGAAATCGGATTCATGTGCGCCAAGAGCTACTATAACGGAACCGAGTCCGCGGGTGTGGTGAAGATCACCATGGATCTGGATCGGGATAATAAGGATTATCACGTGATCATCGTGGAGGATATCGTGGATACGGGACGGACCCTCAATGATCTGTGCCGTATGCTTTGTGCGAGAAATCCCCGTTCTCTGCGGGTTATCACCCTTTTGGACAAGCCCTCCAGACGAATCGTGGATTTCAAGCCCGATCTGTCTCTCTTTACTATCCCCGATTATTTCGTGATCGGCTACGGCTTGGATTGCGCGGAATACTACCGCAATCTTCCTTATATTGCAGAATACAACGAGTGCAAGGATTGTGACAAAAAATGAGCGTGAAGGCCGTACTCTTTGATTTGGACGGAACCCTTCTGCCCATGGATCAGGAAATCTTTGCAAGGAGCTACGTAGGCGGACTTGCGGGAGCGGCATTGCCTCACGGCTATGAGCCAAAGTCCATGGCACGCGCCATTATGGCGGGCACCGACGCTATGGTGAAGAATGACGGAGTCAAGACCAACGAGGACTGCTTTTGGGAAGAGATGGCGCACTGCCTTGGCAGAGATGCCAAAGCGGACGTCCATATTTTCAATGCGTTTTACGCTACCGATTTTCAAAAGATCCAAGAGGTTTGCGGATACAATGATCGGGCGGCGGAAACGGTAAAAAAGATCAAAGCCATGGGCTTTCGTGTGGCACTTGCCACCAATCCGCTTTTCCCGAAGGTGGCGACCGACAGCCGCATTCGGTGGGCAGGCTTTGATCCTGCGGATTTCGAGTTTTATACCACCTATGAAACGTCCCGTCATTGCAAGCCGAATCCCGACTATTATCGGGACGTGGTCGATGCCATGAAACTTTCCCCCGAGGAATGCCTGATGGTGGGAAACGATGCCGACGAGGATATGATCGCCGAGCAGATCGGGATGCGTGTGTTCCTTCTGACCGACTGTCTCATCAACAAGAGCGGCAGGGATCTTGGCGGATATCCGCAGGGAGATTTTAACGCGTTGTTGGCATACGTGGAAAAGATCCAAACGATGAATTGAATACCGGATTACCGCCGAGGGCTTCCTCGGCGGCTTTTTTGAAAAACCTCTTTTCTTTTTGAAAAAAACATGATAGAATATAGGTATCTCAACGAGAGGAAAGGAAAGATGATATGCGTAAAAATTTCGGAGCGAAAACCTGGTTGTATCCCATGCCCGTACTGATCGTGGGCACCTATGACGAAGGCGAAAATCCCAATGCCATGAATGCGGCTTGGGGCGGTATTTATGATACGGGGCTTGTGATGGTCTGCCTTGCCGATGACCACAAGACCACCGAAAATATTCGAAAGACGGGAGCGTTTACTCTCAGCTTTGCCACGAGGGAAACGGTGGTGCCCTGCGACTACGTGGGAATCGTTTCGGCAAACGATGTGCCGGATAAATTTGCGCGTGCGGGCTTTCATGCCACCAAAAGCGAGCATGTGAACGCACCTGTCATTGATGAGCTTCCCATGACGCTGGAATGCAGGCTGGTGAAGTTCAACGAGGACGGCATTTGTGTGGGAGAGATCGTCAACGTATCGGCTGACGAGAGTATTCTGGACGGAGAGGGAAGGATCGACGCCAAAAAGTTAGACCCCATTCTCTATGACAGCGTGACGCATGCCTATTGGAATTTCGGCGAGAAGGTGGGAAAAGCCTTCTCGGACGGAAAAGGGATTCAATAAACTTACGGAAGGAGAAGCATCATGAGTCAGGTGAAAAATGATCCCAAATATAAAAACGGCTTGCTGCAAGCCATTCGCGCCCAGCTGGAGCATCGGGCGTTTTGGCTCTATCTCTTGTGCGATGAAGCACAGAAAAGGGGATTGGATCCCAGAGAATTCGGTAGTGAGGCGGTCAAGCGATGCGGACTTTCTCAGGGAGAGGATCTTGTGAAAAAGGGAAAGACCGACAGTCTGAAGGGACTTCGCAAGACCCTCTTTACCAAGCCCGCTCAGCTTGTGTTTGAAATGAAGATCCTGGAGTCTACCGACGATACGCTTTCCATTGATTTCCATTACTGTCCCCTTGTGAAGGCATGGCAGAAGGCGGGCTGCTCCGACGAGGAGATCGCCATGCTTTGTGACATTGCCATGTGTGGTGACCATGGAATCGGCGAATGCTACGGAAGTGTTCTGGAGCTCCCGAAGTGTATCGCAAAGGGGGACGATATGTGCTGCTTGCGCTACCGTAAGAAGGATGCTCCCAAGGAAATCGAGGAAGAGAAGGAGAAGGTCTGATGTCTGAGTTTCTGGATTCCATTCATCCCATTGCGGTCTGTCTGATCGTCTGCGCCGCAAAAATTATCGAGATCACCATTCAATCTCTGAAAACCTGTATGATGGTGAAGGGGCAGCGCGTGAAGGCGGCAGCCCTCGGCTTTCTCGAATGTACCATCTGGGGACTTGTGATCTCCACCATTATCGGTACCCTCGGAGACAATCTGTTTCTGTTGGCGTTTTATTGTGTTGGCTATGCCACGGGACTGTTTCTCGGCTCCACGCTGGAGAGCAAGATCGCGCTCGGTACCTCCAATCTTCAGCTGATCGCCAATGACGGCAACACGGAAAAGATCGTGGACTATCTGAAGAAAAGCGGACGGGGCTACACGGTGTTTGACGGACAGGGCTCTACCGATAAAATGAATATGATCCTGATCGTTCTTCCCAGAAGGGACGCTCTTCGTGTGCTGAAGGAGATTCGCAGGCTTTGTGAGAACAATGTATTTGTGGTGGCATCGGAGGTCAGCAAGTACGCGGGCGGCTACGGAATGGTCAAATAAAGCGAAAGAGGGCTGACAGAAAAACTGTTAGCCCTGTTTGCTCGGAGCGGTTGAAATATTCATAAAAGTATGGTATAATAGGCTCATGGATAATAAGATTTTGACGGTGAAGGTGACCATGATGAAACGTAAAGAAGCGATAAGAAGAGAGCTAACCGAATACAGATTGCTGTTAAAATCGATTCCTGCAACGGTGGTAACGCTGTTTGTTGTGAGCGTGATCTGTATGAATCTGCTTGCCAATAAAACATTGCTACAGCTGGAGTGGATCGCTTTGGACGGGGGAATTTTAATTTCCTGGCTTTCGTTTATGTGTATGGACATCATTACGAAGCACTTTGGTCCCAAGGCATCGAACAGCATTACGGTTCTGGCAGTTATGATCAACCTGCTTACCTGCCTGATTTTTTTTGTGGCAAGCATCATTCCATCCAATGCGGGAGAGTATGTCGCGTTTGACGGGATCTTCGGTGGAACATGGTTTATTCTTCTCGGAAGCACCATTGCCTTTATCGCGTCCGCGACCATCAACAATACCTTGAATTGGGCAATCGGCAGAGCCTTTCGCAAGCATCCCGACGGGAAGCTCGCCTATGCTTCAAGGACCTATGTCTCCACCTTTTTCGGACAGTTTTTTGATAATTTTATCTTTTCGGTTATCGTATTTATGTTCTTTGCGCCGATCTTTTGGGACGGCTTCCATTGGACCCTGCTTCAATGTACTATGTGCGCCCTATCCGGTGCGGTGGCGGAATTGATCATGGAAATCGTATTTTCTCCCATCGGTTACCGAATTACAAAAAAGTGGCAGAGGGAATCGGTCGGTAAGGAGTATTTGAATTTTGTAAAGGCGGTAAAAAAATAATGAAGGTCATGATAACAGGAACATCCCAAGGAATCGGAAAGGCGATCGCCGAGCTTTTTCTGAGGGAAGGGCATGAGGTAGTGGGAATCGACAGACAAACGGCAAGTATGTTCCATTCACGTTACACACACTATGTCTGCGATATACGGGATAAGGAAAGACTGCCGAGGGTTGACGGTGTGAATATCTTGGTAAACAATGCCGGAACACAAAACGAGGATGACATTGACATCAACCTCAAGGCATTGATCTCTGTGACCGAGCGATACGGCATCCAAAAGGATATAAAATCCATTCTGAATATCGGATCGGTAAGTGCGCATACGGGAGCGGAATTTCCCGAATACTGCGCAAGCAAGGGCGGGATTCTTTCGTACACAAAGAATGTGGCGATGAGGATTGCACCATATGGCGCAACCTGTAACAGCCTGGATCCGGGCGGTGTGCTGACACCTTTGAATGAGTGCGTAATAAACGATCCGGTGCTCTGGAATGAAATTATGGAGGAAACTCCCCTTAAACGCTGGGCTACCCCCGAGGAAATTGCCGAATGGGCATATTTTCTTACGGTAACCAATCAATTTTGCACAGGTCAGAATATTCTGGTCGACGGTGGGGAATCCATCAACTATCATTTTGTTTGGAAAAACTGAAAAATCAAAGACGAGGCGACAGGCATCGATTCATCAAAGGGCTGACGGAGATCCATCCGTCAGCCCTCAAAATTTGCGGTGGAGCAGGCAAAGAAAAGCCCCACAACTGTTGGGAGGAGTACGTAAGCCTTGCCGAAGCAGCCATCTTCGAATACGCCTTCCGCCTTGGAGCAAGGCTCACGATGGAGGCGCAAACAGACATAAACAAATGAACGCAGCCCTCGCTCCTTTGCGGAACGAGGGCGTTTTTTATGAAATATCGAATACATTTTGCGAAAGATTTGTAGCTTATTACATTGCAAATGTTTACAGTCTCTATTGACAGGTGAATACAAAGGGTGTATAATAATAGATGCTTAATAGTCCATTCAACGAGTAAGGAAAGATTGCTATGAAGGAAAAAATTGAAAAACTGAAGAAAGAGAAAAATGCTGCCATACTAACGCATTATTATGCTCCTGCCGAGGCGCAGGCGGTTGCAGACTATGTTGGAGATTCCTTTTATCTCGCGAAGGTTGCCAAACAGATCAGCGCGGATATCATAGTCTTCTGTGGCGTTTCCTTTATGGGAGAGAGCGCGAAGATACTCAATCCCGAAAAGAAGGTGTTGATGCCTGACCTTACGGCAGATTGCCCGATGGCGCATATGGTAGCTGAGGGAAGGATCGAGCAGATGAGACGCGAGTACGACGACCTTGCGGTCGTTTGCTACATCAATTCCACCGCAGAGATCAAGTGTAAAAGCGATGTGTGTGTGACCTCCTCCAATGCGATAAAGATCGTTCGCTCGCTTCCCAACAAGAATATATTCTTTATTCCCGACCGCAACCTCGGTCGTTATGTAGCCGAACAGGTCCCCGAAAAGAATATTATCGTCAATGACGGCTGCTGCCCGATCCATGCGGCAATTACCGTAGAGCAGCTCCAAAAGGTAAAGCTGGAGCATCCGAACGCTCCTATCCTCATTCACCCAGAGTGTGAGCCCGAGCTGCTTACTATCTCCGATTTTATTGGCAGTACGGCAGAGATCATCGATTATGCAAAGAACAGTAGTCAAACAGAGTTTATCGTCTGCACCGAGGACGGCGTGGATTATCAGCTCGTAACAGACAATCCCGATAAGAAGTTCTTCTACCCGACACCGCATCCGTGCTGTCGCGATATGAAGTTGAACACCATGGAAGCGATCTTGTCGGTGCTTGAAAAGGAAGATAAAGAGGTTATAGTAGAAAAGTCTGTCATAGACGGAGCGCTTCGTCCGCTTGACAGGATGTTGGAGCTTGCGAGGTAAAAAATGAAAACGGATATTTTAATTGTCGGTAGTGGCGTAGCGGGATTATATTGTGCCTTGAATTTGCCGAGAGAAAAAAATATAATAGTAGTAACGAAGAATATAGCTCGCAGAAGCGATTCCTTTTTAGCGCAGGGCGGCATTTGCGTTTTGCGAGACGAGGACGATTACGATTCCTTCTACGAGGACACGATGAAGGCGGGACACTATGAGAATAATCCCGATTCCGTACATATTATGATTCATTCATCGCAGGAGGTCATCTCGGATCTCGTATCCTTTGGCGTTCGCTTTGAGAAAAACGGCGAGGAATTTGTTTACACCCGTGAGGGCGCTCATTCCAATCAGCGCATCTTGTTCCATGAGGACGAAACGGGTAAAGAGATCACCTCTCACCTGTTGGAGACGGCACGAAGCCGAGAGAATATTACCATCATCGAAAACTATACGATGGTTGACCTTATTTGCGACGGCAACGAATGTCACGGTATCATCGGACACGATGAAAGCGGCGTGTATTCTGCTATTCAAGCCGACTATACCGTTCTTGCCACGGGCGGTATCGGCGGAATCTTTGAGCATTCCACAAACTACAAGCATCTGACGGGCGATGCCATCGCTCTTGCTCTCAAATACGGTATCAAATTGCAGCATATCGATTATATTCAGATCCATCCCACCACGCTCTATACTGAAAAGGAAGGAAGCAGAGAGTTTCTTATTTCCGAGTCGGTGCGCGGTGAAGGAGCGATCCTGCTCAACTCCAAGGGAGAGCGATTTGTCAACGAGCTTTTGCCTCGCGACGTGGTAGCCAACGCCATCTTCGCGGAAATGAAAAAAGAAGGAAGCAAGCACGTTTGGCTCTCGATGGCTCCGATCCCTACTGAGGAGATCAAAACACACTTCCCGAACATCTACCAGCGTTGTCTTGAAGAAGGTTACGATGCGACCAAAGAACCGATCCCGGTCGTACCTTCACAGCATTACTTTATGGGCGGTATCGATGTTGACAGATACAGCAAGACCTCGATGGACCGTCTGTATGCGGCGGGCGAGACAGCTTGCAACGGTGTTCACGGCAGAAACCGTCTCGCAAGCAATTCCTTGCTTGAAAGTCTTGTGTTTGCCAAGCGCGCAGCAAAGCACATCATAGAGGGCTATGAGCCGCTGACAGACAAATCTGAAATTACCGTTGACGAATCCAAATACGAGAACTATAAGGAAGAATATAAAGCAGCCGTTCTTGCGGCTATCGAAAAGGAGAGAATGAGCCATGAATAATATCACAATGAAGATGAACGCGGATGAGCTGATCTTGCAGGCTCTGCGTGAGGACATCACAAGCGATGACATCACCACCAATTCCGTTATGCCTCATTATCAGGCGGGTGAGGTGGACCTCATTTGTAAGCAGGACGGCGTGATCGCCGGTCTTGAGGTGTTCAAAAGAGTATTCCAGCTTCTTGACGAAAAGACCGAGGTTATTTTCCATTGTAAGGACGGAGACACCGTCAAGAATGGCGAGAAAATCGGTCTTGTACGCGGAGATATTCGTGTGCTTCTTTCGGGAGAGAGAACCGCGCTGAACTATTTGCAGAGAATGAGCGGTATCGCCACCTATACAAGAGAGATCGCAGATCTTCTCGCGGGCAGCAAGACCAAGCTCCTTGATACAAGAAAGACCACGCCCAATATGCGTATTTTTGAGAAATACTCGGTCAAGGTCGGAGGCGGCTACAACCACAGATACAACCTCAGCGACGGCATTCTGCTGAAGGATAACCACATCGGCGCGGCAGGTGGTGTTAAGGAAGCGGTCAAAATGGCAAAGGAATATGCCCCCTTCGTTCGTAAGATCGAGGTCGAGGTAGAGAACCTTGATATGCTGATGGAAGCTCTTGAAGCAGGTGCGGATATCATTATGCTTGATAATATGAGCGTGGAGGACATGAAAAAGGCGGTAGAGCTTTGTCGCGGCAAGGCTGAGACCGAATGCAGCGGTAACGTAACGAGAGAGAACGTGGCACGCCTTGTGGATATTGGTGTAGATTATATTTCAAGCGGTGCGCTCACTCACTCGTCCCCAATCCTCGATCTTTCCCTTAAAAATCTTCACGCAATATAAAAAACAAAGAGGTGAACCAATGAAGTCAGATGAGAGAAGAAAAAGTATAGTCAATTTGCTTTTGTCTGAAAAAAAGCCAATCTCCGGCAATGAGCTTTCAGACAAATACGGAGTTTCCCGACAAATCATCGTACGTGATATTTCAATTCTGAAGACGCAAGGTAACGATATTTTTGCAACAAATGCGGGATACATGATTCGTTCTTCTCCCTTTAAGGAAAGAGTTTTCAAGGTGTTTCACACAACCGATCAGACAGAGGATGAATTACAGACGATCGTTGACCTCGGCGGCACCATAGCGGATGTGTATGTATGGCATAAGGCGTACGGAAAAATGAAAGCAACGCTCAACATTTCATCCCGTTCTCAAATAGATCAATTCATAGAAAGTGTTCGTTCGGGAAAATCCGTGGAGCTTATGCACATAACCGGCGGTTATCACTACCATACCGTCCGTGCCGCGAGCGAGGGAATCCTTGATAAAATTGAATCCGCACTGAATAGCAAAAAATATATTGCTCCTAAAATATAATTGGTATAGACGGATGAACAAAAAACGTTTTGAAAAGCAGTTAGCTTTTATACTTGAAGCCGACAAGGAAAAGAACATCTTGCGACAAACGCACTTGAGCGGACACGGCAGACGAGAAAATGATGCTGAACACGCATGGCACATGGCGATGATGATTTATCTGCTGAAGGAGTATGCCAATGAAGATTTTGACGTTGCCAAGGCAATGATGATGGCGCTCGTTCACGACATTGTAGAGATCGACGCGGGTGATACCTACGCCTACGATACCAAGGCAAAGGAAACACAAAAGGCACGTGAGGAAAAAGCAGCGGATAGGATTTTCGGAATGCTTCCCGAAGATCAGCGCGATGAGCTTCGCACGCTTTTTGAAGAATTTGAAGCAGGAAAATCCCCCGAAGCACGCTTTGCAAAGGTGATGGACAACTTCCAACCTCTCCTGCTCAACAACTCCAATGGCGGTGCAGATTGGCGTGAACATAAAGTATCGAGAACCAAAGTCGTTGGCAGACATCAAACATCAAGTCTGGGCTCAGAGGAAATATGGAAATATACCGAAGAGCTGATCAATGCAAATGTTGAAAAAGGAAATATTATAGACAATTGACACAAATAGCCCTCGTTCCAAACGGAACGAGGGCTTTCTCAAGCCTCAATATCTGCATCGCTGAAGTCAAAGAAAAGCCAAATCGGTTGAAAAGTTCACAGAAATATGATATAATAAACTCACCGATAAACAAGAATTTGACGAGGTAACAAATGACTGAAAAAGAAAAAGCCGCGGCGGGTTATCTATACAACGCCAATTATGACGAAGAATTACTG
>JAFVRI010000234.1 GCA_017504335.1 Clostridia bacterium | reverse complement strand
GGGTATCCTCGCTATCCTCGGTGTCGTCGAAGAGTCGCTCCTCAATGGTAACAACAACCTCCTTGGTTGCTGCAATTCCCATTTCATCCGCAACGATGGCAGCGGTATCAAAATCCACGCTTTGGTTAACCGTAACCATCATACCGAGCATCATGAGTCTCTTGACCACCTCAGCGGAGGTGACCTTCAGGCGGGATGCCAGCTCGCTGACCAGAATCTCTTCGGGAAGCGTTACGCTGGTAGGTGCCTTGGTAACAGGCTGTGTGCTCTTCTTACCCTTGGCAAACTTATTGTTCTTTGCAGCTCCCGCGCCGGGCATACGGTTGCTGCCTGCCGCGTTCTGCTTCTTCAGCTTCTGGTTTCCGCCACGTGCATCGCCAAGAGAATCGGGAACGAAATGATCCAGTCTCTCATCGTACTTGGACAGATCCACATTGCCGCCTCTCATATCGACCACACGGGTAGCACCTCTCTGCTTAGGTGCTTCGTCTCCCTTCATGGTCTGACTGCGGACGATGGGCTGTGGCTTGAACTTTTCCTTGGGAGCGCTCTGTTGACGCTCATCCTTATCTCTAAACTGTCCGCCACCAAAGCGATCGTTGTTCTTCTGCATGGGAGGTCTCTGACCAAAAGGCGCTCCCTGCGTTGCGGGGCGGCCGTCGCGGTTGCCGAAGGAGTTTCCGAAGCGATCTCCTCCCTGAGGTCTCTGACCATAGGGTGCACCCTGTCCGCCCTGAGGACGGTCGCCTCTCGGCTGGAATCCGCCCTGCTGGGGTCTCTGTCCCTGCTGAGGTCTCTGTCCGTAGGGCGCATTCTGCTGGCCACCCTGAGGACGGTCACCTCTCGGCTGGAATCCACCCTGCTGGGGTCTCTGCTGACCCTGCTGCTGGGGCTGCTGAGGACGGGACTGAGCGGGAACGGGCTTACGCTCCTCCTGCTTCGGCTCTGCCTTCACTTCATTTTTGGGCTCGGGCTTTTGCTCAACCTTCGGCTCGGGCTTGACTTCCGCCTTGGGCTCTGCTTTCACCTCAGGCTTCTCCTCAACCTTGGGCTCTGCCTTCACCTCGGACTTCGGCTCTGCCTTGGGCTCTTCCTTCATCTCGGGCTTTTTGGCATCGGCAGCCTTCTTAGCCGAGGGAATATAGGTTATGCCGTCCAGATAGTCCTCGATATTTGTAATTTGGTTGCTTTTGGTCAATGCATCGAACAAAAGATCGAATTCATGAGGCTCCATGGGCTTCTGACTCTTGGCAGAGATTCCCTTTTCCTCCAGAACCGCAAGCACATCCTTGCTTTTCATATTCAGATCCTTTGCCAGTTGATTTACCTTCAACAACGAATTGGATACTTGATTTGCTGCCATTCTTCATACCATGCTCTCCGTGGTCAGCGGAGGGCTTCCTTTCGATGGATTTACGGTTTTTCTTCCGTTTGGGTCGCTCGATTGCCGTGGACTTCTTTTTCGATTGCTTCTACCATGTCGCTCATTCCTCGGTTTGTCACGGCAACCGCTCCGAGAGAGCCTGTTTTGCCAAGGGCTGAGGCAAGTGTCTCACCGTCGCACGCAAGGCGAATATGCTTTACTTTATAGTACGTACATTTACCCGAAATTTTTTTGTGGGTATTCTCCGAGGTATCGCCTGCCTCCCACACACTGACAGGCGCGGATGAACCGCCTCGGCGCATTGCTTCGCAAATCATGGGAACACCGAATATCACGCATCCCGCTCGAACACAAAGCCCCAATCTTTGAAGAAGCTTGCGCTCTTCTGCCGTCTCATTCATCTGCTTCCAGCTCCTCTTCCATATGGTCAAACACCGATTCGGGAATCTCGCATTCAAGGCTTTTCTCAAGCCGTCGGGATTTTCTCGCTTTTTTCAGACATTTGAGACTATGGCAAATATACGCACCGCGTCCCGATTTCTTTCCCGTAAAATCCAGAGAAACCTGTCCCTCGGGATCACGGACCACACGAAGAAGCTCCTTCTTCGGCTTATGCTCGTTACAGCCGAGGCATTGACGGGTCGGAATCTTTTTCGGCTTATTGGCTTGTTCCATAGACCCGATCTCCTTTATGTTATTCGGACTTGATGTCGATCTTCATTCCCGTCAGTCTTGCGGCAAGACGGGCATTCTGTCCTTCCTTACCGATGGCAAGGGAGAGTTGATCGGCATCTACCACCACACGGCATGCGCGCTCTGCGGTAAAGGTCACCGACTGAACCGCTGCGGGTGCCAATGCGGCAGCAACAAATTCCTCAGGGGTTTCGCTGTATTTTACAATATCGATCTTTTCACCGTTCAATTCATCAACGATACCGCCGATACGCATTCCGTGCGCACCGATACATGCGCCCACCGCATCCACGTCCTCGTCTCTGGACCATACAGCGATTTTGGTTCGAGAGCCTGCCTCACGGGCAACACCCTTTACCATCACGATTCCGTCCTGAATTTCGGGAACCTCCAGCTCGAACATTCTGCGAACCAGTCCGGGATGTACACGGGACAAGGTCACCAAGGGACCTCTCGTCTCCTTATTGACCTCCATCACGAACACCTTTACCTTCTGATCCACAAAGAAGCTCTCTCCCGGGATCTGCTCGCTCTTCAGCAGAACGGCGCGTCCGTTATCGGTCTCCAAAATCACATTTCCGTTCACAGGATCCACCTTGCTGACGGTGGCGGTGATGATCTCCTCGCGCTTGCTTTCGTACGCATCCTGCATCACCTTTCGCTCACCCTCGCGAATACCCTGAATGATAACCGACTTTGCGGCAGCGGCACTCAAGCGGCGAAGGTTCTTGGTCTTAACCTCGGTCTCTACTATCTTGCCAAGTGTATTTCTCTTGCTAATTGCCTTTGCGTCCTCCAGAGAGATTTGGCATTGAGGATTGGTAACCTCCTCCACGACCTCCTTCTGCAGATAGACCTTTACATCCTCTTTCACAGGATCAATGGCAACTCGCATCAGCGTACTGCTTCCGTATTCCTTTTTCAACGCGGAAAGCAATGCCGCCTCAATCTTCTCCATCATGTATTCCTTGGGAATACCCTTCTCCTTTTCCAGAAGGTCCAATGCCACAAAAAATTCCTTGTTCATGTTCAAGCTCCGTCCTTTATGTTTTTGTTGGATCAAAATTCAAAATACGTGCAAAGCTTTGCCACCGCATTTGGCTCAAAGCTCAGAGTATTGCCTGCCGCGTCAATGCGGATCATTCCGTCCTCCTCCAGCGGGAGAAGAACGCCCCGATAAATCTTGGAGCCGTCTCTCGGTGCATACAATCGCACCTCCACATCCCAGCCCTCGCAGGCCATGATATGCTCCTCGGTTTTCAGTTCCCGTTCAACTCCGGGAGAAGATACCTCCAAAAAATATGCCTCCTCAATCGGATCCGCTTCATCCAGAATAGGATCCATGGCGCGGTGCATTTTTTCACAGTCCTCAATATTGACCCCTTCCTCAGAGTCAATGGTGATGCGAAGAACGCGTCTGGCGCCTTCCTTCACATATTCCACGTCCCACAGCCAGCAGCCAATGGACTCCGCCACAGGCTCCGCAAGTGCGCGAACGGTATCAACAACGCCGCCTCCCTTTGCCATGCGAACCTCCTATCCGACTTTCCAATTTAACAATTAAGAGTGGGTTCTTTCAAACCCACTCCCATCATCTCTGTTATTATATCACACTTCCTTTTAAATTGCAAGTGTTTTTTTGATTTTTTTATATTTTTTGAATTTGTTGACTTTTTTAAAACCTTTCAGTTCCTTTTTGTGCAAATCAAACAAAAAGATGCTTAGTGCAAGCGAGTAACCCAAAGATCCATCATACCGATCCCTTGGTTCTGTTCCTCGATTTGAAGCGAAAAGAGATCCGATGTCGCGTACACGGAAAGCACCATACTTCCGCCGTCGGTAGTCACGTGCTTTACACAAAGGCAGTCCAGCCCGATCCTCGTGGCATCCGCAAGCGCTCCTTCCTCGTTTCCGCAAACCGTAATCACCAGGGGAATCGGATGCTCAAGAATCCATGCGGGAAGCTCAGTTCCTTCCTGAACCGCCAGCCATCGGAAGCCTCCCTTTTCTCCGCCAATCTGACAGGCAAAGAGAACACCCGACACAGAAGCATACGTTTCAGAAAGCATTTCCGCATTCTGATCCGTCATACAGGAAGCAACATACTCCTCCGATGCCCACGTATGAATCGTGCGGTCTGCCAGATTCTGCCAGATATACCGTGCCGTTTGCTCCCTCAGTTCGGATACAAACACCGCGTTCCAATCGTTTTTTCGAATCCAATCGACCGCCGCGAGCACCGCCGAGGGCTGTTCCCACATCATTTCTCGGTCACCAATGATCAATCCCATGTGAAAACGGCTCTGCTCGGAGCGCAAAACCTCAGAATGCTCCAACCTGTTCTCACAGCTCCCATCTCCGTCCGGATCCAAAAACAGCCTCTCCAGAAATTCCGAAACAGCCAGATTCAATCCCACACCGTTTCCTGCGCGCAGCTGTGTGGACTCCTTCGCGGGGATCAGATGTACCTCTTCACCCAACTCCTCACAAACAGAAAGAAGGATGTCTCGGTGCTTCTCCTCCGAATCGGATATAGATACCATGGGAAGGCGATAGCCCGAAATACGGTCGATTTCGTCACGCAATCGCTCCGCGAGCATACGCGCCTGTCCGTTTTCGCTCGGCTCATATACGATTTGCCATTCCGAAAGCTCCACACCGTTCCAGCTCACAAATTCCCGTTCATACTCCCGTTTCTCCGCAATATACGTTCCCGCTTCGATCAAGCCCCACGGATCGGCATCGGGCAGAAATTGCTCGGTGAAGCACTGCAATGCCAAAAAAGTTGCCTGCTCGGTTTTGCCGCCGAGCACCACGGAATATCGTCCGGCTACACAAACGTAATCATCCTTTTTCAATCCCCGCATCCAATAGACACAATCGGGATGCTTGCTCTCCCCGATCACAAGCTCATACACATCCGGATGATAGTCGGAAAGATGCCCATCATCGGAAACGGTATATGGGATCCCCGTTCGATCGGCAATTGCGTCTCCAAGTTCCTTAGCCCGTCCGTACAGATCCTCGCTTCGTTGCTCGGGCAAGACAATCCGTATCCGCTTTACAAAGGGAGGCTCGGTATCGGATTCCGTCTCGGTCTCTGTCTGGCGGTCGGTTTCGCTTTCCGTTTTGGTTTCGCTTTCCTCCTGTTCGGGAAACAAAGAGACAAAATCGGGAAGCTCTTCCTCTTCTCCACATGACACAAGAGCCCCCGATAACAATAGCAGTGCTGAAACACAAGCCAATGAAAGCAGAAGGCGAATCCGACGATACATGTGCTTGCTCTTAAAAGATCGATTCAAGTGACATTTCCTCCGAATCCAAATTTTGCTTGATTATACCATATTCGACAAAATCTGTCAATACTGTTCCGACTCTCACGTATTCCCTTTTCGTAAAAACATTCCTCATTTATAAATTTATAAAAAATATGCGGAATCTGTTTACAAATCCCAAAAAATGTGTTATATTTATATAATAGGGTTGTTATCCCCTATTTCAAAAACTGATTTTGAGGTAACCGTGAATTCTATTCAAAACGAAACAACAACCAATTCCGAGGCGCTGATATCCGCTCTGAAAAAGAAAAGACCCCATTGGGGAGACATCCTGCTTCTCTGTGTCATTTTTCTTGCGGCATCTGTTTATCTGCCTCTGATCTCGGTACTCCCCTTGCAGCCTCAATCGAAGGATGCGTTTTCCTTCCTCATCTGCGCACTGAGTGTGCTGGCTCAAGCAAGGCTCTCCAAGAAAATAAGCGTCGGGATCGGACAGGCTACCCTGCTTCTTTTGATCGGTCTGCTCTTTGGCGGTCCGCACATTGCCGCCATCATTGGCGCCACTGCTAGCTCCGCCTGCATTTTCTGTTGGCTTGCTCTGACCACCGCGTCCCCGCTTGTGCTGCTTCTCCCTCTGATTTCCTACGGTGGGGCATCCTTGGCAATCGCTTCTCCCTTCACGGGCGCGTTGTCACTGATATCTATGCCGATGGCACTTCTTCTTTTGATTTCCGTACGCAAGCTGCTGTCAAAGGTTAAGGCCATCTGCCTGCTTTCCGCGGGACTCTTGCTTTCCGCCATCCTTGCCGCCGTGCTCTATTTCCTTTTGGTACATGAAAGCATTACCGTTGAGCTTCTTCGAGCAAGCATTGATTCCGTCCGATCGGCTCTCGCAAATGAAATCAGCACTCGCCTCGCTCTTCTGGAGGGCGATATGGGTATCCTTCCCGTGGGAAGGGATTACAGCGAATTCGTCAACACTCTGGCAAACGAGCTGGTCAATCATCTGCCCGCCATCCTTCTTATGATCACCAACGGAATCGCGCTGATCACCCACTCTGCCATGGTTCGCCTTCTGCTTTCGCAAAACCTTTCCAAGGAGACCTTGACCCCGTTGGCGATCTTTGATATGAGCGCCGTGTCCGCCGTTGTCTTTCTGTTGTCCATGCTTTTATCCCTGTTTATGGATTCTCCCGACTCCGCACTGGCGCTTGCGGTTTGTGAAAATCTGTATCTGATCCTGATTCCCGGAATGCTGATCTCCCTTTGGATGTATCTGAATGTCTGGCTTCTTGCCAAGATGCCGTCCTGCTTCGGCATTCTGCTGTATCTGGCAGTTCCCCTATTACTCTTCCAGTTCCCTTCGGTGCTTCTCCCCATTGCCGCTGTCATCGGCGCCGTTTTGCTCCTGATCGGAAAAATCCGTCGGGAACTTCATCAAAGAAAATCCTGAGTCTTTCACCTTTAATGAAAGGATAAACGACCATGTCCAATAAAAAACACGATCTGTTTCGTCAGCTGGAGGAGCTTCCCTCTATGCTGTACATGCTATTCGCCATTGTGGCATTGACAATTCTCATCGCGCTTTGTACCTATACCGCAATCCCCGTAGCCATCATCGGCCTTGTGATCATTCTTCTGTATGCCGCGGCATCCTTTACCGTATATTTTATTTCGCATCGGCGGCTGAAGCGTTTGCGTATCGAGAATGAGGCATTTGAGGAGCAACGGGATCAAGTGATCCGCGCCTTTCGGGACTCGGTAGACTTCCCCTATGCGGTTCTGAACGAGGATGCCGTGATCGTCACGGTCAACAAAGCAATGAAGGCCCTCGGAAATTTCGGAGAAACGGTGTACGGAACTCCGCTTTCGGAGCTTTGTGATCTGACACCGAAGCAGCTTGCCTACCTGGCAAAGGCAGAAGATGAGGAGGAAGCACTTCCGCTTCTGCAGCGCCCCTCCATAACGGTGGGAGAACGCAAATTCGTTCCCGAATGTGCCCCTTTGGTAAGCGGCAGCTCCCGTTTCTACCTGCTGGCGCTTCACGATATCACCGAGCTTTCCGACTTGAATACGCTCTATCACAACAACACCTGTGCCGTTGCCTATATCGTACTGGACAATCTGGACGAGTTGGCACAGTATGTAAAGGTCAGTTATCAGGTCGAGACACGCGACACCGAAGCGATTCTTCGGGCATGGGCATCCTCCATGGGCGCAATGATTCTGGAATACGACCGCAACAAATATGTCATGTTCTTCTCCCGTGAAGAAATGGCAAACTGCATCAAGACACGGTTTGATGTGCTGGACCGCATCCGCAACATCCGACTGGGCGAAAGTAACACCCCCATCACCGTCTCCATCGGAATCTCGGTCATGGGCAAGACCCTTGCCGAGCGTGAAAAGGATGCGCTGAGCGCGCTAGATATGGCATTGCTTCGCGGCGGTGACCAGGTCGCGCTGAAAAACGATACGGGAACCTACTTCTTCGGTGGTCGTACTAAGAGCCCTCAGAAGAAGAGCAAAACCGACTCCCGCGTCGTTACCGATCAGCTTTGCGCGCTGATCAAGTCCGCCCCCAACGTGCTGATCATGGGACACAGCAATCCCGACTTCGATTCCATCGGCTCATGCGTAGGTCTTTCGGTGCTGGCACGACACATGGGCGTTCCCGCAAAGATCGTAGTCGATACCTCCTCGGAAAACTTCAAAGCATGCACCGGACGGCTTTGCGAGCTTTCCGATTATCAGAACATGTTTATCAACGGAGTAGAGGGCATGGCGCTTTCCTCTTACGGAACCCTTCTGATCATTGCGGATGCCAACAATCTGTCCATTCTTGAATCTCCCGAGCTTGCGGGCAATGCTTTCCGAACCGCCATCATTGACCATCACATCAAGCAACAGTTCGAAAACGAGCCCAAGCTGAGCTATATCGACCACACCGCCTCCTCTACCTGTGAACTGGTCAGCGAAATTCTGGAAGGAATCCTCCCTGATGGCGCACTTCGCTCTGAGGAAGCCAACGTCATGATGGCAGGTATTATGGTCGACACCAAGAACTTTACCCGAAATGTCGGTCCCAGAACCTTTTCTGCAGCGCTCTATCTGCGAAACGCGGGCGCAAACACTGAATATGTCCGCACCTTTTTTGAGCAGAATTTTGCAGACTATCTGTCCGAGGCACAATTCGGCTCCGAGGCACAGATCTACCGTGATCAATTTGCCATCACGGCACTGACTGGAAGTGGCTCGGCAGGCGACCGCATTGCCGCCGCTAAAGCCGCAGACCGTCTGCTGACGGTTCGGGGAGTCAATGCCGCCTTTGCTATGATTCAGCCGTCCGATACGATTTTCGTTTCGGGACGCTCCAACGGAACTGTCAATGTTCAGCTGATTCTTGAAAAGCTGGGCGGAGGCGGACACTTTGACATGGCAGGTGCCGCACTTCGGGATCATTCCCTTGAGGAAGCCAAAGCACTTCTACAGGATGCCATCGATCAATATTTGGAAGATGTAAAAGCGAAAAAGCAAAACACATAATAGATCTAACATACACGATAAGGAGAACAAATCATGAGAGTCATTTTAACCGCTGATGTAAAGGGACAGGGCAAGAAGGATCAGGTCGTAGAGGTTTCCGACGGATACGCGAGAAACTTTCTCTTCCCCAAGAAGCTGGCAATTCCCGCCGACGCTTCTGCCCTGAACGATATCAGAAATAAGGAAGCCTCCAGGCAGCACAAGCTGGATGTAGAGAAAAAGAACGCAGAGGACATCAAGAAGAAGCTGGAGACCATTGTTGTCAAGTTCGTTTATGCCGCAGGTCCTGATAAGCGTCTCTACGGATCGGTCACCTCCAAGGAAATTGCGGATGCGCTGAAAAAGGATTACGGCATTGAGGTCGATAAGAGAAAGATCACCCTGGCTACCCCCATCAAGTCCTTCGGACGCTTTTCTGCCGAGGTGCGCCTCTTTACCGATGTCATCGGAACGATTACCGTCGAGGTTGTCGGAAAGGAATAAACCATGAACGAGGATTTTTCCAGAAAGCTCCCCTTTTCTCTCATTGCGGAGCAATCTCTGCTGGGTTCAATCCTATTTGATCCCGAAACGCTCAACGAGGTTGCCGAGATCATTACCGCCGATGATTTTTATCTGTCCGAGCATACTCAGATCTATTCTGCCATGCATGAGCTTTTCCTCATCAACAAGGAAATCGATGTGGTCACGCTGGTGGATATGCTGGTCACGCAGGGACTTTATGACAAATCGGGGGGAGAGGACTATATCCGTTCCCTTTACCGCTCGGTATCCAATGCCCTGAACGCAAAGGATTACGCGGCAATTGTCAAAAACAAAAGTGTCCTCCGTTCTCTGATCGGTGTCTGCTCCGATATTTCCGAAAAGGCATACAGCGAGGAGGGCTCCACTGAGGAGCTGGTCAATTATGCCGAGTCCTTGATTTTTGATCTCGCCCAAGGACGGGATACCAAAAGCTTCCGCCACATCCGTGAAGTCATCGGAAGCGTCTATGACAATTTGCATACCATGGAAACAGAGGGCGAATCCGCTCAAGGAACCAAGACCGGATTTTCCGGCATTGACGGAGTCCTTGCGGGCATGGGTAATTCCGACCTGATTCTGGTCGGTGCCCGTCCCGGTATGGGTAAGACCTCCTTCTGTTTGAATATCGGAACCAACGTAGCGCTTCAGACCGGAAAAACCGTTTGCATTTTCTCTCTTGAAATGTCCGCGGAGCAGCTGGTAACCCGTGTGATCTCCAGCGAGGCAATGGTAGACAGCTATGCGCTCCGTACCGGAAAGCTGGACAAAAAGCAATGGGATGACATTGCCAATGCCACGACTCGTTTGGCGGGCTGCAATATGCTCATTGACGATACGGCGGGCATTACAGTCACCGGTATGAAGAGTAAGCTGCGCCGTGTACAGAATCTCGGTCTGGTTGTTATCGACTATTTGCAGCTGATGCAGAGCGACAAGCGAATTGACAGCCGTGTCAACGAGGTGGCGGATATCTCCCGTAACCTCAAGCTCATGGCAAAGGAGCTGAATGTTCCCATCATCTGTTGCTCTCAGCTTTCCCGAGGTCCCGAGCAACGTACCGATAAGCGCCCGATGCTGTCCGACCTCCGTGAATCGGGATCCATTGAGCAGGATGCGGATACGGTTATTTTCCTCTATCGAAGCGAATACTATGACAGCGAGGCAAATGATGAGGAGGGCAATATCGCCGAGGTCATCATTGCCAAAAACCGTCATGGCTCAACGGGAAACGTAAAGGTTGGATGGATCGGCCGTTACACCAAGTTCCGTTCCATCGCCACCGATGTCGCCGAGCCGTAAGGAGCGGAATATGACACATCAACCCAAAATTCCCGATGGATTTCGCTCTCCCGCTCTTTTGGCGGGACTTCCCGAGAACACTCCCATCCTGATCGGCTTTTCGGGAGGCGCCGATTCCCATTCCCTTTTGCACATGCTTGCCGCAGAATCCAAGCGCACGGGTGCGCGGATCGTCGCCGCTCATGTCAATCACGGCATCCGCGGTGAGGAAGCGGACCGCGACGAGGCATTTTGCCGCCACGCCGCCGAAGCATTGGACATTGCCTTTGTATCCTGCCGCGTGGATATTCCCGCTTTGGCAAGAGAGCAAGGAAAAAGCGTGGAGGTTGCGGCAAGAGAGGCACGGTATGCCTTCTTTGACCGTGTTATGAAGGAGGAAGGCATTCCGATTCTGGCCACCGCCCACCATGCGGATGACAATTTGGAAACCATGCTCTTTCACCTGATCCGCGGAACCGGTCTGACCGGTATGTGCGGCATTCCCCTGTCCCGCCGATGCAAGCACGGAACCCTTGTTCGTCCGTTGCTCGGTGTAACACGTGCGGAATTGCTTGCCTATTGCGACAATGCGGGACTTTCCTATGTGACCGACAGCACCAACACCGATACGGGCTATACCCGCAACAAAATCCGTTCCGAGGTAATTCCTGCCCTTCTCAATATCCAGAGCAATGCCGTGGAAAATTCCGCACGGATGGCAGATCACCTTCGTGCCGATTCTCTTTGTCTGCGCAGCATGACCGATTGGTTTTTGGAGGATATCTGTGAGGACGGCTCCATTGAGCTGGAAAAGCTCAACGGATCCCCCGATGCCATTGTCAATCGGGCGCTGATGGCGCTCTATGCCGATCTCTCGGAGGGCATCAGTTTGGAGCATGTTCATATCGAAGCCATCCGCACGCTTTGCAGACGGGGAATTTCCCACACCTCGGTTTCCCTTCCCAAGGAGATCGAGGGAGTCATCGAGGACGGACGGTTCTCCTTTCAACGGAAGCGCGCCACAAGCTCGGTCTGCCCCTATTCCATCCCACTTTGTGAGGGTGTACAGACGATTTCACAAACAAAAGCCGAAATCGTCATGAGTTCTTCACAAAAGCCAAGAAATATTTACAAAAATTCAATACTATTATCTTTAGATTCTGCTAAAATAAATGGTGTGCTTTATGTGCGCAACCGTGAAGAGGGAGATCGCATCCGTCTAGGCGGTATGAGCAAAAGTATCAAAAAAATGTTTTGTGACAAAAAGATCCCTCGGGATATGCGCTCCCGTCTGCCAATTCTTTGCGACGGAGACGGCGTGCTTGCCGTCCCCTATTTGGGGATCAGAGACGGATCGGCACAATCATCCGATACCGAGCACCCACTTTGGATTCAAATCAGTATAAAGTAACGGACGTAGCAACAAAATACCCCACCGTCCAATCACACGCGGAGGAACCTGATGAAAAAAAGCAATTTCAAAATTATTATCTTCTATCTTGTACTCATTATGGCAGTCATATTGGCGCTGTCCTTTATGTTCCGTCAGACCGAGACCGAGGTCGTTCAGTATAGCGATGTCATGGGATACTTTGAACGGGACGAGGTCAAGAGCTTTGTGATCAGCGACACAAACTATATTGAGCTGACCGTTTATTCGACCCCCACCGAGCGAGATGCCGAAAGCGGAAAATTTCCTGAGACAGCAACCACGAAGGTCGTGGGCTATCAGCTTCAAAGTCTTGGCTTGTTTGTAGAGGATTGCAATCGCTATTATGCCGGAACCGATCTCGCTGAAAAGAACAGCAACCTGATCTCTTATGATATTCAGCCCGAAAAGGAAACGCCCATGTGGCTTGCTTTCCTTCCTTATATTATCGTTATCGTTATTTTCATCATTCTCTTCGTTGTGATCACCCGTCAGGCTTCGGGTGGAAAGGGTGCCGCAGGCAAGATGATGAACTTCGGCAAGGCGAGAGTCAAGACCGCCGATGCCACCAAGGATAAGGTTCTCTTCCGCGATGTAGCGGGAGCGGACGAGGAAAAAGAAGAGCTGGAAGAGGTTGTGGAATTTCTGAAGGATCCCACCAAGTTCTCCAAGCTCGGTGCAAAAATTCCCCACGGTGTCCTGCTCGTGGGCCCTCCCGGTACCGGTAAGACTGTGCTTGCCAAGGCAGTTGCCGGAGAAGCGGGTGTCCCCTTCTTCTCCATCTCCGGTTCGGACTTTGTAGAAATGTACGTCGGTGTGGGCGCATCCCGTGTCCGCGACCTCTTTGAAAACGCGAGAAAGCATCCCGCTTCCATCATCTTCATCGATGAGATCGATGCGGTGGGCAGACACAGAGGTGCAGGTCTCGGCGGCGGACATGATGAGCGTGAGCAGACGCTGAACCAGCTGTTGGTGGAAATGGACGGATTCGGCTCCCACGAAGGAATCATCGTCATTGCCGCAACCAACCGTCCCGACATTCTTGACCCCGCCCTGCTTCGCCCCGGACGCTTTGACCGTCAGATCACCGTCAACTATCCCGACATCAAGGGCCGTGAGGAGATCCTCAAGGTTCATGCGAAAAATAAGCCTATGGAGGATTCCGTGGATCTTGCGCAGATCGCAAAGACTACCGCAGGTTTTACAGGCGCAGATCTGGCAAACCTGCTTAACGAGTCCTCCCTGTTGGCAGCACGCCGTGGAAAGACTCTTGTAGGTATGGACGACATCGAGGATGCCTTCATTAAGGTCATCGCGGGTCCCAAGAAAAAGACCCGTGTACGCAAGGAAGAGGAGCTTCGCAAGACCGCCGTTCACGAAGCGGGTCATGCCATTATCGCTCACCTTCTTCCGCATTTGGATCCCGTTCAGCAGATCTCTATCATCCCCAGCGGAAAGGCACTTGGTTACACCTTGAATCCGCCTACGGAGGATAAGTACAGCGTCTATAAGAGCGAAATGAAGGAACAGATCGCCATGCTGCTTGGCGGACGTGCCGCTGAGGAGCTGGTATTCGGCGACGTATCGGGCGGTGCCTCCAATGATATTGAGCGTGCCACCGATCTGGCAAAGAAGATGGTCACCCGTCTGGGTATGAGCACCGTGCTCGGCCCCCGTGCCTTCGGCACCAATCAGGAAGAAGTATTCCTCGGAAAGGAATTTTCCAGCTCTCAGGATTACTCCGACGAGACCGCCGCAAAGATCGACGGTGAAATCCATGCCATCATCAGCGAGGCGTACAACCGCGCCAAGGAGATCCTCTCCGAGAACATGGTCAAGATGCACTTCATTGCAGAGTTCTTAATGAAGAACGAGGTCATGGACGGTGAGCAGTTCGCCGCTGCCATGGACGGCAATCCTACCTTCGATGAGTTGGAGGAAATGACCGAAGCCAAGAAGCGCAGAAGCCGTGAAGAAAACGAGGAGCGCCGCCGTGCGGAGCGAATCGCCGAGCGGAAGCGCCGTGAGGCAGAGGAAGAAAAGAAGGACTCCTCCGATGCCCCCACCGTGCTGGAGCCTCTGGAG
>JAFVRI010000233.1 GCA_017504335.1 Clostridia bacterium | reverse complement strand
GACTTCAATAAGGTGACGCAAGAACAGTTAGACGCAGTTGTTTCTTTGATCAACAATCGCCCTCGTAAATGCCTTGGCTTTTTGTCTCCAAATGATTTTTTGAAAAAAGTGTTGCACTTGGCTTGACAATCTGACGAGGCTGAAAACAGTAGCCACATCTGTGCCGGTAGGGCGAGTTTGCAAGTGTTAAATGTTTTGGTGGGCTTTCAGCCCTGCCAGTAACATGCCCTTATAGGGCTGAGCAAGCCACCGGCTTAGCCGGTGGTTATGACTTGCGACAAAAAAATCGGCAATTTTCAAAAAAAATTTTAAAAATGTTATGATTTTGTAGTCACGCTGTAGTCATGGGATGATAGAATGTGCGTACAAAGCCCAAGTTATCACATTTGGGCAAGCTGGGCGGATAGGGAACGCTCAAATATTTTCTTAAAAAAGGAGAAAAGAAAATGAAAAAAAGAAGAACAACCATTATCGCGCTGCTTCTGGTTGCAGCGCTCGCACTGGGAATCGGTTATGCTGCAATGGCAGATGACCTGATGGTAACCGGTACGGCTGACATCTCCGTCGAAGCGGCAGATGAGGCATTCGAGGCAGACGTATACTTCTCCAAGGCAGTAATCTCTCCCGAAAAGGGAACCGCTACCATCGGTGAGCTGGCTGTAGGAACTGCCGACAAGGACAAGATCACCATTGACGTGGCTGCAGGCGCACTGAAGGGTAAGGGCGACTCGGTTATCTGCGCGGCTGAAATCACCAATGCCGGTGACCTTGCCGCACTTGTAAACATCACCAACCTTGAGGTTTCCGATAGTGAGTACTTCAGCGTAACCACCAACTGGAGCGGCAACAGCGCTCAGCTGGCTGCCGGCGGTGTTGCGGATCTGACCATCACCATTGCTTGTGTCAAGACTCCCACCGAGGTTGTTGAAACAACCTTCCAGATCGACTTCAACGCAGTTCCCGTAGACCTTCTTCCCTAAGGAAGGCGATCGATCCATTGCGTAACGCAGAGAATCAGTAAATGAACGAAAGGAGGACCGTGAATGAACAAGGATAAAAAGGTTCTTTATCTCACATCTTTACTTATATTTGCGGTCCTCCTGTTGTCCCTGTTTCTTCCGATCAAGGACAGCAAGATCTCTACGGCTTGTCTGATGACGGTGATCGCGATCGCCACCCGCCTTCTGATCAGAAAGCGCACCTCCTTTTCCATCAATAAAAGGGAAGTGATTCTTCTGGTCGCGGTGATTGGCGTGCTGTTCGTCATTCTGACGCATATGTCGGGTATTTCCTTCGGTTATTATAGAAATCCCTATTTTATAACGACCAAGCTACTCCTGACCACGGTGCTTCCGATCGGTGCGATTATCGTCACCACGGAGCTTCTCCGCTCGACCTTGCTGGCGCAAAAAAAAGGGCTTGTCAGCCTATTGGTGTTTCTTTCCTGCGTGCTTGCGGAAATCCTTTCCTTTTCCAATCTCGCGGGAATCACATCCTTTAACAAATTCATGGACCTTGTGGGTCTGACATTATTCCCCGCGATCAGCTCAAACATTTTTTACCACTATGTGTCCCGTCGCTACGGGGCTGTGCCGAATATCGTGTTCCGTATGATTACGACGCTTTACGTCTACTTCATTCCGGTTCTTCCGGCAATGTCGGACGCGATATCCTCGATGATTAAGCTGATTCTGCCGATTGTGATGATGGCGCTTGTGGCGGCGCTTTTCGAAAGAAAAAAGAAAATCGCCCTGAAGAAAAAGCATCCGCTTTCCACCATCGGCGTGGTGCTATCCACCGCTGTAATCGTTGCGGTCGCCATGCTGGTTTCCTGTCAGTTCCGCTTCGGCGCGATCGTGATCGCGACCGAAAGCATGACGGGAGAGATCAACAAGGGTGACGTGATTATTTACGAATCCTACGAAGACCAAGAAATTCAAGAAGGACAGGTCATTGTCTTTCGCAAAGACAAAAAACGAATTGTACACAGAGTTGTCAAGATCGAGCAGATGCGTGGCGAAACCCGATATTACACCAAGGGCGACGCCAACAATGCAAACGATCTCGGATACCGAACCGATGCGGATATTATCGGTCTGACCGATTTGAAAATCGCGTATGCGGGGTATCCGACCCTATGGCTTAGAGAGTTACTCTCCGGCCGTTCATAAAATCAGAAGAAAGGAGGTTTACTGAAATGTCGGAAAATGAGAAGAAGAAACGAGCGGCGTACCGAAAAAACCGTGAAAAGTGGATCTTCACTCAAGTCGTGATTGTTGTCGTGCTGACGGTTGCGATTCTGATCTCCACCATTGTGGCGATCCGTCTGAAGAGCAAATACTACATCGGTTATACCGAGGGCGGAAGCATTGACTACAATGTGTTCTTGAAGGAAAACGACTTTTATGAGGAAGAATACCTGGGCAGGGATCAGTCCTACGTCGCGTCTCTGATAGACCGCATCATTGCGGACTATGCTTACGAGATCGACATGGACACCGAGGACGTGAATTATCGGTATTCCTATACCGTCAAATCCCGTTTGGAAATCCTTGACGATACGTCAACAAGCCCGATCTTCAATCCCGAAAAGGTTCTGGTCAATGTGCAGAATAAGTCACAGAACACCTCGAACAAATTGCGGATCAATGAGATCATTGTGATCAACTATGATGAATACAACGACCTTGCCAATGAATTCATTCATACGTATTCTCTGACAAGAACCACGAGCAGCATCGTAGTGACCCTTGAGGTTGACGTCCTCAGCGATTGTGAAGCATTTTCGGGAAGTGCCGTTGATACTTACAAATCCGAGCTTCGTATTCCTCTTACGACCGAAACAGTCAATATCAAAATGACGTCTGCCGTGCCTGCCGGCGAGGAGAAAATGATCGCCTGCTCCAGAGGCGCGGGCAGCGAGGCTTTCCAAACGACAGCCATCGTTCTCGGCGTAATTGACGTATTGGCAATCGCGCTTCTTGTGGCGTTTATCATGCTGACGAGAACCCCTGACGTCACGTATACCGCACGTGTCAAGAAGATCGTTTCGCAGTATAAGTCGTACATCCAGAAGATCAATAACCTCTTCGAGACCCATCAGTATCAGATCATTCTGGTAAACACCTTTGAAGAGATGCTGGAGATTCGTGATACGATCCAGGCACCGATCTTGATGTATGAGAATCAGGATCAGACCTGTACGAAGTTTATGATCCCGACAGACAGTAAGCTTTTGTACGTATATAAGGTTGAGGTTGAGGGCTACGTTGAGCCCGAGATCCCGAAGAAGGAGGAAGCCGCACCCGTAACCATCGTGAAGCCCAATATCACGAATGTGGTTCGTCCCGTGGTGAAGGTTGTGGTAACCCCGCCGCCGACTCCCGCGCCTGCTCCCATCCCCGTTTCCGAGCCCGAGCCTGAGGCAGAGATCGAGACCGTGGTGGAGGAAGCCGAGGTTGAAATCGATGCTCCCGAGGAGGAAGAGCTTCCCGTGGTCATCGCAACCGTAGAGGCAGAGGAGGAGATCCCCGAGACGGAGGAAGAAATCCCCGAGACGGAGGAGGAGATCCCCGCAGAGGAGGAAGAAATCCCCGCAGAGGAGGAGATCCTTGTAGAAGAGGAGATCCCCGAAATGGAGGAGGAGACCACCGAGCTTTTGGATGCGACCCCCGAAATCGAGGAGACGGAGGAGAATGAAAACTACGTTGACGCGATTGATGTGTTCTGGAAGGAAAGAAAGCACAAGACCTACCGCTACGATCCCGACGGAAATACCGTAGAGGAGGGAGACGTGGTTCTGGTTCCCACCAGAGACGAGGAAAACGACAAGGATATCGTTCGCGAGGCAGAGGTTTCCCGCGGCAATTACAAGATTGATCCCGCAGAGCTGAACCATCCGCTCAAGAAGATCATCGGCGTCGTACGTCGCAAGGCGGAGCGTGTATTCACCGCCATGATTACCCCCGAAGAAGAGAATACCGAGAACAATAACTAAAAACACACAAAGAGAGGAGAGTGATTTACGATGAAAATGTGGATGAAGGCCACCATTTGTATTTCACTCTCCTTGATGTGCATTTTTTCCAGCATCGGATTTGCCGCGCTATCGGATACCCTTGGGGTTACGGGTACGGCAGATATCGATATTCCTTATGGCTTGTTTATTACAAGCGTTACCACGGATACGAATAACGTCACCAACATCGATAAAAATATAGTGGAGCATATTCCGTATACCACAACGGTGGACTCGATTCTGAGCCGCAGCCGCAGCACGGGTAAGGTAGTATATAAGATCACCGTGTTGAACAATACCAAATTAACCTATTCCTACCGAGGAATTTACTTTCAGGAGGATCTGGCAGGCTATAACGGAAATATCCACGTTTCGACCTCCACGGGAAGATCCAACATCGGCGTGGTCTGCTCTTTGGCAAATGCCTCCGCTCAGGCAAAAAAGGTTGCTCCCGGAGAAACGCTGGAATTTACCGTTACTTACACGGTAGGATCCAGCCGAAATGCCGATACGGACTGGAGAACGCTGATCAACTTCCAGTTCGGTATCAACGTAGACGGAGAGCGTGAGGCTCTTGAGGTTGTAGAAGAGAAATTCCTGAATATCTTAAATACGATGACGACCTATGAGCGATTGGTCGACGCTCTGGATAACAAGTTTGACGGAGTCCAGGAATGGACGTCGAACTATATAGGAAACGTAACCGGCTCCTCCAGCGAGGACTCCATGGCGGTCAACACGCTGTTCGCGGGTCAGCTGCAGATCACGGTGGGCGATGAGCAAATGGACGCAACTGTTCTGATCAAGCACGAGAACCTTGACGGCAATCGGCTGACAGGAGACGATTATACCGCCACGCACACCAACGGAGGAGTATTCCATGGCTACGGATGTGAAATGACCCTATATCTGACCATTGACCCCTTGAATCGGGCAGGTGCGTATGTTCCCGTCTATGCGGTGGTATTTACCTGCGACCGAGACGAGAACGGAAACATGCTCAGCGACTGGTACCGAATCGGAAGCACCTATGCCGGTACGGCAAACGTCGTTACCTACGACGGAGGAACCGGTACGGGATCCTTCGTAACCGACAACTGGATCGCCGATGCCGCAACCTACAAGCTGATTGACGGATATGACTATACCATCAAGGGAGAGCGCTATCAGCTGAATGCCTACTCTCACCGCGTCGCCAACGGTGTCAGCATCAAGACCATCGTTTCCGCCAAGGATACGAATGCGGTTACCACGCTGCAGACCCTTCTGAATGACGCAAGGAGAATCATGGATAATGTGGAATACGCGGGAATCGGTATTGATCTGATCAAGGAAACCTACGAATCGTTGGCTCCTTACTATACCGTAGACGCGAGCGGAAGCCATGCCGTGGATCCCGATCTGACGCTGGCGCAGATCTCGCCCGCAATCGCAAATCTTTACCGCGACGTTAACGCGGCACTGATCCGAATTGACGCGTTGATCAAGGAGCAAGCCGCTACCTGAGTCCGCATAACACAGAAAGCAAACACCGCCATGGCAAGGAAACCCTTGCTATGACGGTGTTTTTTGAGGTCATGATTCAAGATTTTTCTTTGGTCAGCTTTCGCCATCATGCAAATTTGTCAGCGCTGTTATGAGGGGAGTTTCGCCGTTGGTGAAAATTTTTGCTCGTGCTGATCGTGAGCGAGCTCCCATCGGCTTACTCGCAAAATGTTCTAACCATTGCTTGTAAAACTCATTTTTTGTCATTTGCATTATCCTTTGCAGTATTGATTGATGAAATCAACGTTCTGCGAATCGTTCCGCACTGATTATAAAATTCTTTTGCAATCTCACGGTTAAGCAATTCGGATTTTACAAACAATTCGATCCAATATTCCGTTTCGTAGCATTCTTTCAGTGCGATTTGAAATTTGGCAATAAAGTCGGCTTTGCTGTGAGCATAATTCGCTATATCATAAATTCAATATTTTTTCAAGTGAAATATTCAGCTTACGCCGAATGTGAAATAATTCACTTCGTGAATTGTGAAATATTGCGTCCTTCGGTCGCAATGTGAAATGAAATTTGCCCACATTCGCGTCAGCGAATATTTCACATTTGCGAAGCAAATATTTCACAGCGTAGCTATTTCACTTGCCCGCAAGGGCAAATTTCGTT
>JAFVRI010000232.1 GCA_017504335.1 Clostridia bacterium | reverse complement strand
GGTGTATTCCAGCATTTCGCCTGCCTCAATGCGGCGTTGAAATTCCTCGTGGGTGATGTAATAATAGTTGACACCGTCCACCTCGCCGGGGCGGGGCGCACGGGTGGTGGCGGATACCGAGAAGGCAAAATCCCCCGTGGCCAAAAGCTTGGCGTTTACCGTTCCTTTGCCGCTTCCGGCGGGACCGGAAACGACGATCAAAAGTCCTTTTTTCATGTCAGATTCCTTTTCTGTTATTCCTCTTCCGGCTCCTCATCGTCCACATTGTCAGCGCGGTCGTCGAGACGGTTTGCGATGGTTTCGGTTTGGATGGCGGAAAGAATGACGTGCTCAGAGTCGGTGATGATGACCGAGCGTGTCCGTCGGCCGCAGGTAACATCAATGGCGCGACCATCATCCTTGGCGTCCTGGATCAGACGCTTGACGGGGGCTGAATCGGGGCTGGCCAACGCCACAACGCGCTCGGCGGCAACCATATTACCAAAGCCTACATTGATAAATTTCATGATGGGATTCCTCTCAAATCATTCGATATTCTGTATCTGCTCGCGGATTTTTTCGATCTCGGTCTTGACGTCAACAACCAAGTGGGCAATCTCAGCGTTGGAACATTTGGAGCCGATGGTATTGGTCTCGCGGTTCATTTCCTGAATGAGGAAATCGATCTTACGTCCAACGGGCTCGCCTGTGGCAAGCATACCGAGAAAGGCGTCAAAATGGGAATGGAGGCGCACCAACTCCTCATCGATGGTGACACGGTCGGCAAAGATGGCACATTCTGTCAGAATGCGTGCTTCATCAATGGCGATCTTGTTGTCGGAAAGCATCTGGGTCAATCTTGCCTTGAGCTTTTCTCCGTAAGAGACAACATCCTGCTCCGAGAGTGCCTTGATGGTCTCGGTAATGCGGCGGATATTTTCCACCTTTTCGCAAAGATCTCTCTGAATATTCAACCCCTCCGCCTCACGGGCGGCGAGAAAGGCGTCCACAGCCTCGGAAAGCACCGAAAGAAGGTCCTGCCAATCGGATTCGGCATCCTCCTCGGGCTTTTTGATCTTAAAGACCTCCTGATTGCGAGCCACCTGCATAACGCTGATGTCATCCGCAAGCCCAAAGGTGTCCCTCAGATCATGCAGTGCGCGAAGATACCCTTCGGCATAGGCATGATCGATCTGGATCTCCACCCCCTGCGACTCGGTAACCTCAACGCCGATCCACACATCCAGCTTTCCGCGGGAGATGCCGCGGGATTGCAGATAGGGCTTGATCTTTTCCTCCAAATAGGAAAAGGCGCGGGGAAGCTTGACGGAGCAGTCGAGGTAGCGACTGTTGACCGAGCGAAGCTCCACAGTAATATCTTTTCCGTTCACGGATTGTCTGGCACGGCCGAAGGCGGTCATGCTTCTCATCATATGAACCACTCCTTATGTTAAAAGTAGAGAATAGGCATATACAGTCATTGTAATACTTTTTTATCGTTTTGTCAACCGAAATTCGGTGGATTATTTGAATTCGGGCGTGAGAGCCACAGGTGAGGTGCCTGTGAACGGGAATTTTCCCAGAATTCCGTCAACAAACGCCTTCATAGTGCCGGCGTCGTTGGAATAGGCATTGATATAGGTTCCCACATCCTCAAAATAGTTGTAGTATATAGAGGGGGCGTTGAAGGAGACGACCACCGATTTTTTCGCACCATAGGACAAGCAGTGGAAAAGGGTGTTAAAATCCTCAACGCGTGAGAACCACGGAAGCCCCTGGAAGCCGGTTTTGAGCAGACAAGAATAGATGATCATATCATTTTGCTCGTCAATATCCCGAAGCTCCTCCTTGGAGCGAAGTCCCTCGTGGATACGGGCCTTGATGCCATATTCGCCAAAGGCATCCACCAGTGCCTGCATCTGTTCAATAAAGCGGGGGTCGGGAGAAAGGTTAATGATGGCGGCATTCTTGACCTTTTTGGGGTCAAAGGGAATGGCACCGCTGTGATTGGTGACGAGGGTGATCCCCTTCTTTGCAATCTCATAGTTGACGGCATCAAACTCTCGATTTTCTTCTTCCGTCAAAGGCGGTTCTACCTTGATACTGTCAAACAGGCCAAGCTTTTGCTTGAGCTTTAGGATTCGTTCCACCGAACGGTCGATCTGCTCCTCTGACACCTTGCCGTCCTTGACAGCCTGTTCCATAACATCAATATAATCGTTGCGGCAGAACAGCACGATGTCGTTTCCGGCATTGAAGCAATTGATGTAGACCTCAGGTCTCGTGTACGCAGAGGCGAGAGATTTCATTCCGCAGTCGTCGGTAATAACAACACCGTCAAAGTTAAGGTCCTTTCTCAGAAGATCAATGACGTTTTTGGAGGCACTTGAGGGAATATATTTCCCGTTAGACGAGCGTCCCGGCTCCACGGCGGGGAAGGTGACATGACTTGTCATAAAAGCATCCGCTCCGCAGACCACAGCTTCGCGCCAAATTCCTTCGCAACGTTCTTTCCACCGGGCAAGGGTCGCGCGGTTGCTGGTGTTGCTGATGTGCGAATCGCGATACTCACTGCCTGCATTTCCGGGGAAGTGCTTGGCACAAGCGGCGATTCCCGCATCATGAAAGCCTCGGATAATGGCGGGCACCAGGGGAATGATCTTGCTCGGATCGTCGGAAAAGCAACGCACACCGCTGCAGCTGAAAAAGTTGGTGTTCAGATCCAGAACAGGGCTGAAGGACCAGTTGACACCGCAGCGCTTGAGCTCGCGGGCATAGTAATAAGAGCGTTTATAGGTCAGTTCCTCCGACTGCGCCGCGCCCAACAGCATGTTGGAGGCAATGATGTGCAGATCGTGGAACAAGCCGTATGCACCGCGTTCGTTGTCGCAGGAAAAAAGAAGAGGGATCTTGACCGATTCGCTTGCTTTTTTATAGATCTGCGCCGCCTCCTCGGGAGAGGAGAAAACATGACCGTCGGCATCGTGCATACATGATTTCAGCACATACATTCCTGTATACGGATACTTCCGGAAGAATTCACCGTAGCCACCGCATTCCAACACCCCTTTGGATACCACGCCGGGGCCCGGCATGCCGGTCTGACCGATTTTCTCGCGGAGAGTCATTTTTGCGATTAATGATTTGATCATGAATATCACGCTCCTTGAGTTCATTAGATAAGGTAAAATCTCTCACAACTGCTGTGTTGAAGGAAGGGCATAT
>JAFVRI010000231.1 GCA_017504335.1 Clostridia bacterium | reverse complement strand
TCGGGGAGACGACTGCTCCAAAGCACGGTCAGATTGGGCTCGGGTGCAGGACCGAGGGTATACAGGGTATTGAGGATACGGTAGGAGCTCTTGGTCACCAGCGGCTTGTGGTTCTGTCCGATACCGCCGACGCTCTCGGTGATCCACATGGGGTCGCCACCGAAGAGCTCGTTGTATTCGGGGGTGCGCAGATGGCGGGCGATGCGGAGCTTCATCACAAAATCGTCCATCAGCTCCTGTGCGCCCTCCTCGGTAAGTGTGCCGTTAGCAAGGTCACGCTGAATGTAAATGTCAAAGAAGGTGCTGACACGGCCGAGAGACATCGCCGCACCGTTCTGCTCCTTGATCGCTCCGAGATACGCAAAGTAGGTCCACTGAATTGCCTCTCTTGCGTTGGCGGCGGGTACGCTGATGTCATAGCCGTACATAGCGGCCATTTCCTTCAGGTAGCCGAGGAACGCGATCTGCTGGAACAGCTCTTCGTCCTGACGGATATGTTCGGTGTCGAAGGTAGCCTCCTCCAGTTTTTTCTTATCCTTCTTCTTTTCCGCGATCAGATGATCCACACCGTACAGTGCCACACGGCGGTAGTCGCCGATGATACGACCGCGGCCGTACGCATCGGGCAGACCTGTGATGACGTGGCATTTTCTTGCGGCGCGCATCTCATCGGTGTAGGCACGGAATACGCCGTCGTTGTGGGTGGTGCGGAAACGAAACTCTTCCTCGACCTTGCGGGAGAGCTTATAGCCGTATGCCTCGCAGGCCTGACGAACCATTCTCATGCCGCCGAAGGGGTTTACGCCGCGCTTTAGAGGACGGTTGGTCTGCAAGCCCACGATCAGCTCATTCTCCTTGTCCAGATACCCGGGCGTGTAGCCGGTCAGAGTGGAAACCGTATCCACATCCACGTCCAATACTCCACCGAACTGACGCTCCAGAGCAAGCAGCTGTTCCAAACGCTTCATCAATGCGGAGGTTCTGGGGGTAGGTCCGCAAAGGAAGGAATCATCCCCTGTGTATGCTTCGTAGTTTGTCTGAATAAAATCTCTTACGTTGATCTCGTTCTGCCATGCGCCTTCACGAAATCCTTTCCAATTGCTGTGCAACATATCTATGTACCTCCTGAAAATATAATCTATGTCAAAAAGAAAAGGACAATCCAGTTCTTTACACCTAACTGAATCGCCCAGACGGTCGGCTTTATGCTCTTACACTTCCCCGCAGTGCTCTGCGATCTCCGTCAGTCATGTAAAAGTACACTTATATTATACCGAAAAAAATGTCGTTTGTCAATTGTCTTTGCGGAAAAAGAGATGATAATTTTTCGGTTGAAACCGGCATAAATTTATGGTATAATAAACAAAAAAAGGAAAGGAGACCGATTGTATGAAGGTTTTGATGTTAAACGGTAGCCCCCATGCTGCGGGAAATACGGCAAGGGCGCTGGAGGAAATGAAGAAAATATTCGAAAAAGAGGGGATGGAGGTCGAGCTTTTGCAGGTAGGGCAGCTGACGGTTTCGGGATGCCGAGGCTGCGGTGCCTGTTCGGGACTGAAAAAGTGCGTGATCGACGACGTGGTCAACGAGCTTGCCGAAAAGCTTGCCGATGCGGACGGTATGGTCATCGGATCCCCTGTGTATTATGCCGCCCCCAACGGTGCGTTTATTGCGCTTTTAGACCGTCTATTCTACAGCTCACGTTTCGACAAGCGCATGAAAGTGGGCGCTTCGGTGGTGGTTGCTCGCAGAGGGGGATGTTCCTCTTCCTTCGATCAGCTCAATAAGTATTTTACGCTCAGTGGAATGCCTTTGGCTTCGGGACAGTACTGGAACAGCGTTCACGGAGCAAGAGCGGGAGAAGCCGAAGGAGACGGAGAGAGCTTGCAGAGTATGCGGACCCTCGCCAATAACATGGCGTTTCTTATGAAATCCATCGCCCTCGGAAAGGAAGCCTACGGACTTCCCGAAAGAGAAAAGCTGATACGAACCAATTTTGTTCGCCCCGATTTGCTGACAGAAGAATAAATGACCGAATATCGGTAATAAATGTCTGTAAATTGCCGAAATATTGAATTGTAACCCAGAGCGATCTATGGTATAATGACTTAAACGCTGAGGGCGAAATTTTTAGAAAACAGAGGAAGCTGACATGATTCTTGATTTTTCAAAGAACGGTTTATATCTTGTTTTTGAAGTGGATGAAAAGGAGCGCTTGCTTCTCAAGCATTTTTCCTGCAAGAAGCAGGATCCCGAGCTGGTGAAGTCGGGGACTCCCTTTGCCGTCGGTGACGTTCACGTGACGGGAGAGGATCAGGATGACCACCACGGTGGAAAGCATACGGGTCATTCGGGTACAAGATCCCTGCGTTATGTTTCTCATAAGATCGTCGAGTGCAACGGGTGCGAGACCATCGAATTTTTGATGACCGACGGAAGAATGAACGTCACGGCGTATTACCAGATCTTTGACGGCGTTGCGGGTGTTCGCTCTTGGACGAAGGTAGAGAATATCTCGCAGGAGCCCTTGGGACTTGAATACGTTCCCTCCTTCTCTTACGTGGGAATCAACGAGGGCAAGCTTCCCAACGAGGAATCGATTCGCGTATATATTCCCCATAGTTCCGCAAACCGTGACGTGGACTGGCAGGAGACCTCGCTGATGCAGCTGGGCTATGACCGCCGTTTGGCAGGTTCCTGTAAAAGAATCACCGTGTCCAACTCGGGAACCTGGTCGGCAAAGGATCATCTTCCCATGGGTGTCATTTCCAACGTGGAGGCGGCGAATACTTTCTACTTCCAGATTGAGAACAACGGCTCGTGGCAGTGGGAGATCGGTGATCAGGGTGTGCATATTTATCTTAAGCTCAGCGGCCCTTGCGAGCGTGAAAATCACTGGAATAAAGAGTTGAAGCCCGGCGAAAGCTTTGAGGGTGTCAAGGCGGCAGTGATGGTTGGCGCGGACTTTGACGAAGCACTTGCCGAAATGACCAAGTACCGTCGGAAGATCATTCATAATAACCCGGAGAATGCGGCAATGCCCGTTATCTTCAACGATTACATGAACTGCCTCGGAGCAAGGCCTACCGAGGAGAATGAGCCCCCCATCATCGACCTTGCCGCAGAGGCGGGCGCTGAATATTACTGCATGGATGCGGGCTGGTATGCGGACGGAAACTGGTGGGATACCGTAGGCGAGTGGCAGCCCAGCGCAGGTCGATTTCCCCATGGAATTCACCGGATCTTTGATTACGTGCGAGAAAAGGGAATGGTCCCCGGCATTTGGCTGGAGATCGAGGTGATGGGTGTGAATTGCCCTCTGGCAAAGCAGTGGCCTGACGAGTGCTTCTTTATGCGCCACGGCAAGAGAGTCATCGACCACGGACGCTATCAGTTAGACTTCCGTCATCCCATGGTGCGTGCGCATGCCGACGCAACGATTGATCGCGTAATCAATGAGTATGGTGTGGGCTACATTAAGATGGACTATAATATCGATGCGGGAGTCGGTACCGAGGTGGATGCCGATAGCTTCGGTGATGGTTTGTTGGAGCACAATCGTGCGTATTTGGATTGGATTCGCAATGTACTGAAGAGACATCCTTCTTTGATTCTCGAGTGCTGCTCAAGTGGTGGAATGAGAATGGATTACGCGATGCTGAGCGTTGGACATCTGCAGTCGGTTTCCGACCAGACCAATTACTTGGTCAATGCGATCCTTGCCGCAGGCGCACCCACGGCGGTGCTTCCCGAGCAGGGAGCCATCTGGTCCTATCCCAAGGAGCAGTTCTCCGATGATGGTGTGGTGGTCAATATGGTAAATTCCATGCTTCAGAGAATCCATTTGTCGGGTAAGATCTGGGATCAGACCGAAAGCGGCATGGAGCTGATCAAGGAAGGCGTGGCTTGCTATAAGACCTACCGCCACGAGATTCCCACTTCCATACCCTTCTATCCTCTGGGATTGCCTACTTATGGCGCTGACTTCATGTGCCTTGCCTTCAAGTGTGACAGCGGTGTGAGAATGGCAGTGTGGAGAATGAATACCGAGAAGAAAACCGTGATCATTCCCGTGGCATCCGAGAAGGGAGTTGCTAAGGTGATCTATCCCAAGAAGAACGAGTGCGTTCTGTCGGCAACCAAGGATACTTTGACTGTGACCTTGAAGAATCCCAATTCGGCGGTTCTGATTGAATTGGCATAAATGACATAAACGAAAAGAAAGAGCGATTTGGCATTCAAATCGCTCTTTCTTTTCACAAACCCCTTGATTTTATGGGGAATCTATTGTATAATGATAAAAGAATGACCAAATTCCGAAAGGAAGGATGAACCATGAACAAGATTTTTATTCCCGAAGGATATAAACCCCTTTTGGGCGAATATGATAAGCAGAGAGCCATCTCTTATATCAAGCAGACCTTTCAGACCGAGTTCGCGGCAGCACTGGAGCTAAAACGAGTGTCCGCTCCTCTCTTTGTGACCGAGGGATCGGGACTGAACGATAACCTGAACGGATATGAGCGTCCTGTTTCCTTTGACGTACCTGCCATCGGTGTCAATGCCCAGGTCGTGCATTCGTTGGCAAAATGGAAGAGACTGGCGCTGAAACGATATGATTTTGCCGTGGGCAACGGACTTTATACCGATATGAACGCCATCCGCCGTGACGAGTCCTTGGATAACCTGCACTCCATTTACGTGGATCAGTGGGACTGGGAAAAGATCATCACCAGAGAAACGAGAAACGAGGAATACTTGAAGAACATCGTTACCGCCATCGTGGGTGCCATCTGCAACACAAACGATCGGTTGCAGGTTCGCTATCCTCAGCTCCGTACCAAGCTGTCCCGAGAGGTCTCCTTTGTGACCACGCAGGAGTTGGAGGATCTTTATCCCGATCTCAGCGGCTCCGAGCGGGAGAGCGCCTACGTAAAG
>JAFVRI010000230.1 GCA_017504335.1 Clostridia bacterium | reverse complement strand
TCTCATACCGTCTCAGTTAGTCTCAGCTTGTCTCAAATTTTGAGGTTTTTTTAAGAAAATTTTCGATTTTTTTAGCTTTTTTCGAAAAAAAGAAAAAATCCCGTGAAAAAGAGAGGTCTCTTTCACGGGATTTGCTGATTATGAAATTGAGTGCTACGGAAGAATCTGCCAGCTTTTTGCGCTGTACTGCTCAGCAGCGGCTATGATGCTTGCCTGCGCGTCGGATTCCTCTGCGTACGGAAGAAGCAGACGCATGTTATAGCGGAGCAAGCGGTCCAGATTGGCGGAGGCAATTTCTTCTATATGAGCGGATGCTGTTTCGTCTGACGAAGCCTCGGTGGCATTGATGGCAAGAAAGTCAAAGCTTTGGACCAGATCATCCACAAGAATGGCAACCTCCTCAGATTCCAAAAAGGAAGAGGGAATACAAAGTCCAAGCGCTCCGTCGGGAAATAAGCGGTGGACCTGCTCGGAAAGCAGGAGCAATTCCTCCAAGGCTTCGGGGCGAAGCTCGGGGGCTAGCAGCAGAATGTCACTCATGCCGTTTTGCAGAGCATCCGCAAGGAGTGCTGCTGTCTCGGACAGAAGAACCGAGCGAAGGAGCGCGTTCTTTTCCTCGAACGCGGTAACATGCCAGAGTCCGTGAAGGCGGATGCCGTAATTTTTGGATTGGGTGGAGGCTTTTTGTACGGTTACGGTATAGTCGGACGGATCTGCTCCCAAAGAGGCTGCAAGCGAGGAGGTGTATAAAAGAGAACCGTCTTCTTGATTTAGAGGAACAGAGGCGTCTGTAACCGATTGACGGCGCAGTGCCTGAAGACGGCTGGCAAGCGTCGAGGTGTCCGCGGTTTCAAGATACAGGGGGTGTGCCTTGATCGGTGATAGGGAGGAGATGGGATCTTCTTCCTCATTTTGCTCCGTATCGGTATCCGATGGCTTCTGTTCCGTTCTTGCCGAAAGGGTTCCGAGAATCAGAAAGCCCGCCGCCAAAAGAAGTAAAAGGATTCCGCACAGAATCAGAATCCGACGGATTTTTCGCTTGCGTTGCAGCTTTCGCCTGTACGCGGCATGACGGTTTGTTCCGTTCATGATGCCCTCCGCATTCCGACATTTTTCTTTGCGTGCTTTTTCTTCAGAAGGATGACGGTAACAATTCCCGCTCCGATCAGAACAACAGCACCGATGCCCACCGCGATCAGAACAGGAACATAGGAGGGTGTCTCATAGACCTCTGGAAGGCGGGTCAGATCCAGCTCCTCGTAGAAATCATTCGGGGTAAAGGAAAGGGTGCCCTTTACCTGGGCAAGATCCTTGGCAATCACCACACCGTAATACTGATTCTGCAGGGTGGTCAGATTGTTTTGAATATAGGTATCATCAAGGGGCAGACGCTGAATGATGTAATAGCAAGTGCCGTAGGAATCCTCCAGCTCACCGTTGGCTTGAACAATTCCGCTGATCTCTCCGATCTTTAAATCAAAGGCGGCATTCTCATAGGCTTCATCCATCATGCCACGGCAGAAATAATAGCCATTTCCCGACACATCGTAGAAATCCTGATTGTATCCGCTTTGACCGATTGCCCAAACCATGGACTTTCCGTTTTGGATCTTGTTATATACCCAAGAAGTCTGCTCGTAATCGGGATTCATAAACTGAATGGTGCGAATGAAATTTTCCTTGATATAGGAGCGGACCTCATCCGAGCCGCTGACGACCAACCCCTTCTGCGGATAGTGAGTCAAAAGGCGATTGTAGATCAGGTCGATTTTGGAGGCATAGAGAACGTAGCGTTCGGTCAGATGGTCCTTGAGGAGACTTTTCTTGTAAAGTGCCTTATCTCCGTCAAATTCCAATGCGATCTGAGATTTCAGCTCGTTTTCCGCATCCTCTTCAATTTCCTTTTCATCGTATTCAAGCTCTACGCTTTCGCAAAGCTTCAGAATTGCAAAATTGGCTGTAATGTTCTCGTGAACCAGACGGTCCAGCTCGGCTTTTATCCAGATCGGATCCTCTCCCACGGATTCCTTGACCGAGGGCAGATAGTTGTTGACCAAAAAATAAAGCTCGTCATACAGGACATCTTTTCCATCTACCGTACCCACTACGGTTTTTGCGTTGATTTTGGAGTCTGTGGGCTTAGAGGCGCAGGAAACCAGTGCCGAAAGGGAAAGACAGAGACCGAGCCCCAGCGCAATCAGAGAACGAAATTTGATCGGATGCTTCATAAATACCTCGCAATATGTAAATTGGGACAAATATTCTCACCATACATTATACCTTGCTTTTGTGACAAAAATGTGAATAAATCGGCTTTTGCTTGGGAAAAGAGAAGAATGAGGAAAGAAAAATGAAAAAAACTCTTCCATTTGAGGAAAAAACATGATATAATAAAACAAGATGAACCGAAGGAGGAGATGTTTTATGCAATCCAAATATCCCATTCCTCTCAGTCAGGTCATGCGGGAGTTTCAGCTGGAAACGATTTCCTTGCCCGAGGGTGGCGAGGACATCCAGATCAGCAGCTCGGAACTGAACCGACCGGGACTCGCCCTTTCCGGCTTTAAGGAAATGTTTGAGCCCAACCGAATTCAGTTGATCGACCGCATGGAGCATCGCTATCTGTCTGAGCTTTCCGATGCGCAGAGAACCAAGAGGATTGAAGAGTTTTTCCGTCTCAAGCCCGTGGCGTTGGTTCTCACATCCGATCTTCCTCCCTTTGAGGAAATGATCGAATTGGCAAAGGTCTACAAGATCCCCATGCTTCGTACCGAGGAACGAACCAGTACGTTTATGGCATCGGTCATTTCTTATCTGAATACCAATCTCGCTCCCCGAATTACCCGTCACGGTGTCTTGGTGGAGGTTTACGGAGAGGGTATGCTGATTCTCGGAGACAGCGGCATCGGTAAGAGTGAGACCGCCATTGAGCTTGTGAAGCGCGGACACCGTCTTATTGCGGATGACGCGGTGGAGATCAAGCGGGTTTCCGCCAAAACCCTCGTGGGTACGGCACCTGAGCTGATCCGTTATTACATCGAGCTGCGTGGCATCGGCATTGTGGACGTGCGCAGACTCTTTGGTATGGGCTCAGTTAAGGAAACCGAGCGCATTGATCTGGTGATCAATCTGGAAACATGGGATTCCGAAAAGATGTATGACCGATTCGGCTTGGATGAGGAAAAGGTCAACATACTCGGCATCGATATCCCCGCCATTACCATCCCCGTGCATCCCGGACGAAATCTTGCGGTGGTCCTGGAGATTGCCGCTATGAATCACCGTCAAAAGAAGATGGGATACAATACGGCGGAGGAATTCAATAATCGGCTGATGGAGCAGGAATTTTAATTTAAAAATAAAAAATTACATAAGAGAGGTATTTTATCATGAAATTAAGCGTATTGGCAAACCTTTACGGCGCAAAGTCCTTGGATGAGACCTTGAAGATCCTGACCGGTCTCGGTGTTCACACCGTAGAGATCGGTGCGGGTGGATATCCCGGAAAGGCACATTGTAACCCTGCAGAGCTTCTGGCGGATTCCAAGAAACTTGACGAGTTTGTAGCCACCTTCAAGAAATACGATGTAGAGATCTGTGCGCTTGCCGCTCACGGCAACCCTCTGCACCCCAACAAGGAGATCGCCGAGTCCTACGATAAAGACTTCAAGGATGCGGTTCTGTTGGCAGAAAAGCTCGGAATCGATACTGTGATCACCTTCTCGGGATGCCCCGGTGACCACGAAGGCGCAAAGCTCCCCAACTGGGTAACCTGCGCATGGCCTGAGGATTACGTGGAGATCCTGAACTGGCAGTGGAACGAAAAGGTCATTCCTTACTGGAAGAAGACTGCCGCATTCGCAAAGGAGCACGGCGTTTCTCACATCGCGTTTGAGATGCATCCCGGCTTCTGCGTATATAACCCCGAGACCCTTCTGAAGCTCCGTGCCGCTGTAGGCGACGTAATCGGTGCAAACTTTGATCCTTCTCACCTGATCTGGCAGGGAATTGATCCCGTTGCTGCCATCCGTGCGCTGAAGGGTGCGATTTATCACGTTCACGCAAAGGATACCAAGATCGATAAGTACAACACCGCCATCAACGGCGTGCTGGATACCAAGCATTACGGTAAGGAGCTGGAGAGATCCTGGGTATTCCGTACCGTTGGCTACGGCAACAACGAGAGCTATTGGAGAGATCTGGTTTCCAATCTGCGTCTGTGCGGATATGATAAGGTTCTGTCTATTGAGCATGAGGATAGCGTGATGTCCATCGATGAGGGACTTCGCAAGGCGGTTGCTTTCCTGAAAGACATCGTGATCTACGAGGAAAAGCCCACCACCATGAGCTGGGCATAAAACGTATAAGAGAAT
>JAFVRI010000229.1 GCA_017504335.1 Clostridia bacterium | reverse complement strand
TTTCTGGATAGCTATTGGGAGCCCTTCAAGGCGGATCAACCCCATCGGATGTATTCCGTTACCAAAAGCTTCGTTTCGGTGGCGATCGGTCTTGCCGAGGAAGACGGTCTGATTGATCTGGATAAAAAAATTGCTACCTATTTTCCCGACAAGTGGGATGCGCCTCTTGGAGAATGGCTTTCGGAGCAGACGGTACGGCAGATGTTGACTATGACTACGGTTGGAAGTCCTCACAGTTGGTTTCGGCTGCAAGTGAAGGATCGCACGCGCTTCTATTTTGATCGCCCTGATGGATGCCGTCCTGCGGGAACGGCTTGGGAATACGACAGCGCGGGCTCACAGGTCCTTTCCTCTTTGGTGGAACGCGTGACGGGGAAGCGCTTGTTTGATTATCTGAACGAGCGGATCTTCCAAAAGCTCGGTGCCTTTTCGAGTGCCAAGATTCTGTCCACCCCCAACGGCGACAGCTGGGGGGATTCTGCCATGATCTGCACACCGCAGGATCTGGCTACCTTTGCCCGCTTCGTGATGAATTACGGTGTGTGGCAGGGAGAGCGTTTGATGAATGAGGCGTATTTGCGACGGGCAACCTCTGCGGTGGTTTCCAACCGAGTGGACGGCTTTGGCGGCGTGTTTGCGCACGGATACGGATATCAGTTCTGGCGAACCGAGCATGACGGCTTTGCTTTTGTGGGAATGGGGGATCAGATCGCCATTTGCTGTCCGAAGGAAGATCTGATCATGGTTTGTACCGCGGATAACCAGGGTTGTCCTTGGGCAAGACCTTATATTGTGACTCAGTTTATGGATCGGATCGTGGAGCAGGTACACGAAGGTCCTCTTCCCGCGAATCGGGAGGAGGTCAGTCGTCTGAACGAGCTACTCGATTCTCTGACACTGTATGCGGTCAAGGGAGAGGGGGATTCTCCTTGGCGTGAAAAACTGAACGGAGCCGTCTATGCCTGCTTGGAAAATTCCTTGACATGGAAGAATTTTACCTTCCGATTGGATGGAAACGGAGAGGGTGAGCTTCGGTATACCAATGCTCGCGGTGAAATGGTTCTGCCGTTTTCCATGAATCGAAACCGATTCGGCAAATTTCCCGAGCTTGGATATTCCCGTGAACGGGGCGGGGAGCGGACGACGGACGGACATCGCTACCGTGATGCGGTCTCGGCGGCGTGGCTGGACGAAAACAAGCTTCTTCTGCATGTGCAGATCATCGACGAATATTTTGGAAATCTGTCCATGCTTTTCTCCTTCCGAGAGGATATGGCGGTCATTCAGGCGACCCGAACCGCCGAGGACTTCTTGTGGGATTACAACGGAGAGATCGTAGCAAAACGGCAGAGTGAAGTGAAATGAAAAAGAGAAGCTTTTTGAGATTGCCTTGGTATCTGATTCCCACCATTTTCGCCCTTGCATGGCCCACCATGCTGGAGCAGCTGATGCAGACCGCGGTTCAGTACATCGACGTGGCAATGGTGGGTTCTCTTGGCACGGAAGCGACGGCGGCAGTCGGTTCGACCACCACGGTCAACTGGTTGATCGGCAGTACGGTTTCAGCGCTTGGCGTAGGCTTTCTTGCCTTTGTTTCCAGAGCGATGGGAGCGGGGGAGAAGGAGACCGTCAAGCGGATCTCTTCCCAGGCGGTTCTGGCGGTTCTGGTGTGCGGAGTCTTATTCACTTCACTGACTTTGGGACTCAGCCCGTTTATTCCCGCTTGGATGCAGGTGGATGCGGGACTTCGCCCATTGGCATCAAGGTATTTCTTTGTCCTTTATACCCCCATGCTGTTTCGGTGTGCCACCATTATTTTCGGCACCCTCTTTCGGGCGGTGGGTGACACCAAAACGCCCATGCTTGTGGGCATTGCGGTGAATCTGATCAATGTGGTCATGAACTTCTTTTTGATCTATCCGACCCGTCAAGCGGATATCTTTTCTTTGAATCTGACGATCCCCGGTGCGGGACTTGGGGTTGTAGGCGCGGCAATTGCCAGCGCACTGTCCTTTGCCGTGGGTGGCTTGATCCTTGCGATTGCCTTTTGGCGGCACTCCATTCTTTCTCCCAAGGGCTATTCGATCCGTCCCGACCGTGAGATCCTTGGACGGTGTTTGAAGGTGGCAGCCCCCAATGCCCTTCAGGGCTTCGGTACATCTCTCGGATACGTGGCATTTGCCGCCATGGTCAACTCTTTGGGCGGAGTATCCACCGCCGCTCATACCATTGCCAATACGGTGGAGTCGGCATTTTACATTCCCGGTTACGGTATGAAGACCGCTGCGGCGACACTGGCGGGTAACGCCTACGGCGCAAGAGACGCAAAGCGGCTTCGGGAGCTTTCCCGTATGATCTTATGGATCGAGGTCTTTTTGATGGTCCTGTCGGGCGGACTCCTGTTTCTCTTTGCTCCGAGCATGATGAAGCTGTTTTCCACCGATGAGCAAACCATCCGCCTTGGAGCGACCGTGTTGCGCATGGTGGCACTCTCCGAGCCCTTTTACGGTGTTTCGATCATCATTGAAGGAATTTTTCAAGGGCTTGGCAGGACGGGTATGCCCTTTGTGACCAATGTGATCGGTATGTGGGGCATCCGCATTGTGGGAACCTTCATTTGCATTCACGGCTGCTCCATGGGATTGGTCTCGGCATGGGCGTGCATGATCCTGCACAATCTGATGCTCTTCGCGGTATTCAGTATTTACTTTGCTCGCGGCAAGTGGAATCCCATGCGGAACGAGCCACGTTGGAATTAAAATAAAAAAGTGACAAGTAATACTTGTCACTTTTTTATTTGCGTTTCATCATTTCCGCAACGGTCGGGGGCAGGGGCTTTTCGGAAATGATTCCGTCGATCTCGCTGACGCTTCCCATGTTATAGAAGCAGGTCTTTCCGAATTTGCTGCTGTCGCAGAGCAGGATCTTTTCCTTGCAAACACCAAACATGGCGCGGCGGAGATCCGCCTCTTCAATGGCGCGCTCGGTCATCTGTCCTTCGTCCGAAAGTCCGTGGCAGGAAAAGAAGAGGAGGTCCGCATTGATGCGTCGGACAAAGCTCTCTGCCTGCTCCCCCACGTAGGAGAAGGAGTGTATGAGCATTTTTCCGCCCGTACAGAAGGTGGGAATGTTTGCCTCGGCAAGAGCCACGGCGGTCTTGGCTCCGCTGGTGACCACGATCAGGTCCTTTTTTCTTGCCAGATAGGGGACCAGATGGTAGGCGCTGGTGGAGCCGTCTAACATCACCACCATACCGTCCTTGACCATCTCGGCGGCTTTTGCTCCCATCTCGGTTTTGACCGAGCTTTTTTCGTTTTCCCGAAGTAGAAAGGGAATCTCACGGTCGGCGGCGCCCTGGTTTAAGATCGCTCCGCCGTAGATCTTGGTGATGATGCCCTTGCGGTGCAGCTCGGTGAAATCTCTGCGGACGGTAGGCTCGCTGACCGACAGAAGGATTGACAGCTCTCGGACGGTAATCTCGGGGTTCTTTTTCAGCTCCTCTAATATGCGGCGGTGCCGCTCTCCGATCATCATAACGACGGTTCCTCTCTTGTGATTATTTGTGATTATTTTGACTGATAAAAATGATTATTTATAAATCTTATCGGCTACAGTTGACTTATTGATCAATTTATGGTTCAATTATAGTACAGAATAAAATCTTTGTCAAGAGAGAATTTTTAGGAGGCTTTATGAAAACGAAAGCAGTTCGCTTGTATGGCTCTATGGATCTCCGTCTGGAGGAGTTTGATCTTCCCGAGCTTGGAGAAAAGGAGGTTATGATCCGTGTGCTGAGCGATTCGCTCTGCGCATCTACCTACAAAGCGGTGAAGCAGGGAACGGCACACAAGCGTGTTCCCCCCACCGTTGCCGAAAAGCCCATTATCGTGGGACACGAGATGAGCGGTGAGATCGTTGCTGTGGGTTCTGCCGTATCCCACAAATGGTCGGTGGGACAGAAGATCGTCATCCAGCCCGCGTTGAAGCTGGACAGCGGATACGATCCCGGCTATTCCTATCAATATATCGGTGGTGCATCCACTTATTCCATCGTTCCCGAGATCGTTCTGGAGCGGAATTGCATGATTCCCTTTGAGGGTGATGCCTTCTTCAAGGGCTCGGTGGTGGAAGCGTTGGCGTGTGTTTATCGTGGCTATCTCGGATTTTACCATACCGACTATACCAATTACGTTCGTACCGACGGAGCAAAGAAGGGCGGACGGATCGCCATTTTGGGCGGAGCCGGTCCTATGGGTATCGGTGCCGTGGAGATCGCCTGCGGCTATGCGGGCGTATCTCAGGTCGTTGTGACTGATCTGAACCAGGATCGTTTGGATTATGCCGCTGCTAAGAGCACGGTAGAGCAGGCACGGGCAAGAGGCGTGGAGCTGACCTACCTGAATACCTCGGGATTGGAGGATCCCACCAAGACGCTCATTGAGCTGTCTGAGGGTGGCTTTGACGATGTGTTCGTTATGGTTCCCGTTCCCGCGCTCTTTACCATGGCGGAAAAGATCTGCCGTGAGGACGGTTGTGTCAACTTCTTTGCAGGTCCTCCCATTCACGATATGCAGGGCTCCTTGAATCTCTACCGTGTGCACTATGACGGCATTCACGTGGTAGGTACGGCAGGAAGCATTCCTCAGGATATGGTAGATGTCATCAAGCTGATCGAAAAGGATCGGATCAATGCGGGTGCGGTGGTATCCCACATTCTCGGACTGAATGCCTACATCGATACGCTGTTGGCGATGGAAAAGCCGAACGGTGCCAAGAAGGTTTGTTATCCCGGCTTGGATCTTCCCTTGATCGCCGTCGACGATCTGGAGGAGCTTGGCAAGGACAACGCGCTCTATGCCGAGCTTGCGAAGATCGTCAAGAGAAATGGCGGGCTATGGTGTACCGAGGCAGAGGAATATTTGCTGGAAAACGCTCCCAAAATCTGACGGATCATCGGAAGGAGATCTTCATGAATATCGTAACACTGACGCTGAATCCCGCCTTTGACGTGCATTGCACGGTTCCGCATTTTGCGCCCTACCACGAGAATCTGGCACGGATCGATGCCAATGAAGCAGGAGGAAAGGGCGTGAATATTTCCCGTGCGCTGACGGTAAACGGGGTGGAAAATCTTTGCTTTGTAGTTCTCGGTGAGGAAAACGGAGACAGCTTTGCCAAGCGTCTGCAGACGGACGGCATGCGCTACCGCGCTTTGACCGTAGCGGGACGGATCCGTGAAAATATTACCGTACATACCGAAGGCGCGGACGAGACTCGTATCAGCTTTCCGGGATTTCCTACCGATGAGAGCCTTCTCTCTCTTGTGGAACAGGAGCTTTCAGAGGAGATCGGGGAAAGTACCATGGTGACCTTTACGGGCCGTGTTCCCGACGGAATCTCCATGGAGGCTGTTAAGAAATTTTTGAGAGGTCTTCAAAAGAAGGGCGCACGGATCGTAATTGACTCCCGTTCCTTTTCTCTTGATGATTTGGTGGAAATGAAGCCCTGGCTCATCAAGCCCAATCAAGAGGAGATCTCCGCATATCTTGGCAGAGAGATCAAAGGGTTTTCCGAAGTGGCAAGCGCGGCACGCAAGCTTCACGAGAAGGGCATCGAAAACGTCATGATCAGTCTCGGCGCCAAAGGCGCATTGCTGGTCTGCCGTGAGGGCGCATGGATTGCCACTCCGCCCGTCGTGGATGCCAAGTCCACCATCGGTGCGGGTGACAGCTCCATTGGCGGATTCCTTGCCGCGGCCAAAGACGGCACACCCGCCGATATCTGCCTCTGTCGCGCCGTAGCATACGGCAGCGCCGCATGTATGACCGAAGGCACCCGCCCTCCCCGAAAAGAGGACGTGGCATCGATTCTTCCCCTTATTGAACTGAAAACGGTTTGAAGACGCGGGGGGATGCGGGGAGGCGCGGTCGCTTTTGAAAAAGCTCCGCAAAACTTTTTATGCAAAATTATGGGTTGACCCTTGTGCATGTTCCTCGTCATAATTTTTGTAAAACAATATTGTTTTTTCTCTGAGGTTGAAAACCGTCGGACTGCGTTGCTGAGCCAACATAT
>JAFVRI010000228.1 GCA_017504335.1 Clostridia bacterium | reverse complement strand
TAGGTGTGGAAACCACACATCCCGCATCAATAAAGGTGTCAATATAGCCGAGACGGATCGATTCCTTGTAAATAGTCTGAGTTGCGGGAATCACAATACAACGGATTCCCTTGGCAACGTGTCTTCCCTTTAGAATCTCCGCTGCCGCCTTCATATCGGACAATCTGCCGTTGGTACAAGAACCGATCACCACCTGATCGGGAACAATATCCGACAACTCTCTTGCGTTCTTGGTGTTTTCGGGAAGGTGAGGACAAGCCACAGTAGGCTCGATGGCGGACAGGTCGATCACGTATTCCTCGTCATATTCCGCATCCTCATCGGCGGAATATACGGTAAAGGGACGGTTGACTCTTCCCTTTACGTATGCAAGGGTTACGTCATCAACCTCAAAAATACCGTTCTTGGCACCCGCCTCGATGGCCATATTTGCCATGCAGAGACGGTCATCCATGGACAAAGAAGCCAGTCCTTCTCCACCAAATTCCATGGATCGATAGAGAGCACCGTCCACACCGATCATGCCGATGATGTGAAGGATCACGTCCTTACCCGAAACCATGGGGTTCAGCTTTCCGATCAACTGAAAGCGGATCGCAGAAGGCACTTTGAACCATGCCTTACCGGTTGCCATTCCCGCCGCCATGTCGGTACTTCCAACACCGGTGGAGAATGCGCCCAGAGCACCGTAGGTACAGGTGTGAGAATCGGCTCCGATCACACATTCACCGGGGCCTACCAATCCCTTTTCGGGAAGCAGAGCGTGCTCAATACCCATATCACCCACGTCAAAATAGTTAGTAATAGAGAAACACTTGGCAAAGGTACGGCACTGTTTACACTGCTGTGCTGCCTTAATGTCCTTGTTCGGAACAAAATGGTCCATTACCAATGCGATCTTGTCCTTATCAAAGACCTGATCAAATCCATTTTTCTTAAATTCATTGATGGCAACAGGAGAGGTAATATCGTTTCCAAGCACCAGATCCAGATTTGCCATAATCAGCTGTCCCGCTTTAACCGATTCGAGACCCGCATGAGCGGCCAGAATCTTTTGCGTCATCGTCATTCCCATTGATCGTTTCCTCCTATATCAATTTGCAGAAATCTTTCGGTTGATTGCCGAGATCAAAGCGCCGATGGAGGCTGCGATGATGTCGTCGTGAACACCTGCGCCCCAGCTCGTTTTTCCATCCTTAAAGGTAATGCTCACGTAAGTAACTGCCTGAGAGGAGGAATCCATGGACAATGCGTGTTCGGTATAGGTCAGATTGGAATACTCAATACCCAAATGCTGCTTGATGGCATTGCTGACCGCATCCAGACGTCCGTTTCCTTCTGCGGAAATATCCTTAGTCACACCGTCTTGAGAAATGGTCACGATGGCTTTCATGGAACCGGGCTTGCGAATGAAGTGATAATCTACAAGCTCAAGAGGCGTATTGATATTGACGTACTCGTTCTTGAAGATCTCCAAAACCTCTGCGGGGGAAAGCTCCTTGTGAGAGCGGTCGGACACGTTCTTTACCGCATATCCCACGTCCTCTCGCATCTTGGGAGGAAGCACGTAACCGTAGTTGTGCTCCAACAGGTAGCCGATTCCGCCCTTGCCGGACTGGGAGTTGATACGGATAACATCGGTCTCGTATTCTCTGCCCACGTCCTGAGGATCGATTGGCAAATAGGGTACGGTCCAGTAGCGGCAGGTATGATCCTCTCTCCACTTCATGCCCTTTGCGATGGCATCCTGGTGAGAACCGGAGAATGCGGCAAACACAAGCTTTCCGGCATAAGGTGTTCTGTCATATACCTGCATTCTGGTTACACGCTCGTAAAGCTCGGTGATCGCTGGCATATCCGACAGATCCAGGTTGGGGTCGATTCCCTGCGCAAACATATTGAGTGCAATAGTCACGATATCGGCGTTACCGGTCCTCTCTCCGTTTCCAAAGAGGGTTCCTTCGATTCGGTCACCGCCTGCCAGAAGTCCCATTTCGGCATCTGCTACCGCGCATCCGCGGTCATTGTGAGGATGGAGCGAAATAATGACATTCTCACGGTATTTCAAATTGTCATTCATATATTCCACCTGATTTGCGTAAACGTGAGGCATGGATACCTGGACAGTTACGGGCAGGTTGATGATCACGGGGCGTTCCTTGGTGGGCTTCCACACGTCAAGAACTGCATTGCAGATCTCCAGTGCGAACTCGGGCTCGGTTCCCGTGAAGGATTCGGGAGAATACTCGTAACGATAGTTGACTCCCATTTCCTCGCTGTATTTATTGAACAGCTCTGCACCCTTCACCGCAATGTCGATGATCTCTTCCTTGGACTTCTTGAACACCTGCTCACGCTGTGCCACCGAGGTGGAGTTATAGAGGTGAACGATAGCATTTTTGACGCCCTTCAAGCTCTCAAAGGTCTTTTTGATGATATGCTCTCTGGACTGGGTCAGAACCTGAACCGTCACATCGTCGGGGATCAGATTCTCCTCGATCAGCGTACGAAGGAATTTATACTCGGTCTCGGAAGCGGCAGGAAAACCTACCTCGATCTCCTTGAAGCCGATCTTCACCAAAAGCTTGAAGAAGTCCAGCTTTTCTTCCAGACTCATGGGAATGATCAATGCCTGATTACCGTCGCGAAGGTCCACCGAGCACCATACGGGAGGCTTCGCTATATAGCTTTTCTGTGCCCACTTTGCCTTGGCATCGGGAGCAGGAAAATACTGTCTTGTATACTTTTCTGCGTTGTTCATCATGGTTTGTATGATTCCTTTCTGTTCTGTGAGCTTACTGCATCACAGCACCCTGATCCGCTCCGCTGACCAGCTTTGCATATCTGGCAAGCCAACCGGATTTTACGTTGGGCTCGGGGGCTACGTAGCTCTTTCTGCGCTCTTCCAAAACCGAATCCTCAACGAGAACGTTGATGGAAGCATCGGGAATGTTGATCTCGATCATATCCCCTTCTTGAATCAAGGCGATATTTCCGCCGTCTGCCGCCTCGGGGCTGACATGTCCGATGGATGCGCCGCGGCTAGCACCGGAAAAGCGTCCGTCGGTGATCAGTGCAACGGTCTTATCCAACTTAATCCCCGCCAATGCGCTGGTGGGATTGAGCATTTCTCTCATTCCGGGGCCACCCTTGGGTCCCTCATAGCGAATGACGACCACGTCACCATCCACGATCTTTCCCGCATAAATGGAAGCGATCGCCTCCTCTTCGGAATTGAACACGCGAGCGGGACCGGTATGACAAAGCATCTCGGGAGCAACGGCACTTCTCTTCACCACACATCCGTTCTGAGCAATGTTACCCCAAAGGATCTGAATACCGCCTGTCTGACTGTAGGGATTTTCAATGGGACGGATGGAGCCTTCGTTCTTGATGTATGCGCCCACAATATTTTCGCCTACGGTCTTACCCGTAACGGTCAGAGCATCCACATCCAGAAGGTTTCTCTTTACCAGCTCTGCCTGAACAGCGGGGATTCCGCCTGCCGCATCAAGATCCTGCATATGGGTAGGACCGGCGGGTGCAAGATGGCAAAGATTGGGAACAATGGCACTCATTTCATTGAACAGATTGAGATCCAGCTTCACACCCGCCTCATTGGCGATTGCCAACAGGTGCAGCACACTGTTGGAACTGCAGCCCAATGCCATATCGCAAGCCAGCGCGTTGCGAATGGAGCGCTCGTTGATAATATCTCTTGCGCATACATTATTGCGAACCAACTCCATAATTGCCATTCCGGCATGCTTTGCGAGGATGGTTCTTTTATTGCTGACCGCGGGAATCGTTCCATTTCCGGGAAGGGCGATACCAATCGCCTCACACAGGCAGTTCATGCTGTTTGCAGTATACATACCCGCGCAACTACCGCATCCGGGGCAAACACCGGTCTCACACTCATGCAGCTTGCAATCGTCGATCATGCCTGCCTTATAGGCGCCGACTGCCTCAAACATCTTGGAAAGGCTAACCTCGTTTCCGTCATAGGTGCCTGCCAGCATAGGACCGCCGCTGCAAACTACAGCAGGTACGTTCATACGAACCGCTGCCATTACCATACCGGGAACGATCTTATCACAGTTGGGAATCAGGACAAGTCCGTCCAGCTGATGCGCCATAGTCATGGTCTCCACGCTGTCACAAATCAGCTCACGGCTCGCCAAGGAATACTTCATTCCGATATGACCCATCGCAATTCCGTCGCAGACGCCGATTGCGGGAATCATAATAGGAGTACCGCCCGCCATTCTGACACCAGCCTTGACGGCATCGGCAATTTTATCCAGATGGAAATGACCGGGAACGATCTCGCTATGCGCGCTGACTACGCCGATCAAAGGGCGATCCAGCTCTTCTTTGGTATAGCCCATTGCGTAAAACAGGCTACGGTTCGGGGCACGTTCTGCACCCTTGGTTACGTTATCGGAACGAAGTGACATAATCTTTTTCTCCTAAAATTTTTATTTGCGTTTTCCTACAACGTCAACAATTCTGACAATCGCAGGAGTGAGTATGACATTGATCAGGAATTCCACAAGGAAGTTCAGACCGGCAAGGCCGACCAAAATATAAGTAAATACTGCCGTATCTCCTGCCCATGCATATAAGGTATCCTTAAAGAACAGGAACATACCGCCAACAAACAAGCCGGTATTTACAACGGGAGCAATCAAAGCAGCAACCATGGCAGACACGTATTTTCTTCCGGCACTTACCTTCTCTGCTTTTCCTTTGACAAGCTCATACAGAACGGCGGGGACAAATCCTGCCGCAATTCCTTTGACAAAGCAGATCAAAAGCGTGCAGAACGGATTGATGGTCCAAAGAATATTTCCACCGGGATCCAATGCGGTGATGCAGTTAATCAATACGATCGCTCCAAAAGCAAAGCCGAGGATCGCTCCGCCCTTTTTCCCAAACAGGATCGCTCCCACCACAACAGGAACCAACGTAAGGGTAATGGATACCATTCCGCCAATCGGAGGAATCATGGCGCTGACCACCTGCAAAACAACCACAAGCGCGATCAGCATGGCAAGCTGCACCATACGAAGAATCTTTTGATTGGTATTTCTCATCTTGCCACCTCCGTGTTGTTCAGTACAGCCGTCTGTGCTGTCTGCTTAAAATTTTTCTTGAACATATCTGTTCCTTTCTTCGGGACTCTCACCCGACGCTACCGTCCGCCAAGGGTACGGTGCGTAAAAATTTATAATAGCGGTTTTCACCGATTATTATCAAACTTCACCGTTCTTCGTTGTATTCTGATACAGACGAAGCAATCCCCACAAGGTCAGATCCTCGTGGAATACAAATTTTCTCTTGCAGATCTCTCCTACGTATTTGGCGTCTCTTCCCGTCGAAATGCAAACCACTTCATCGGGGGAGCATTTCATTTCTTTTGCGAATCTCTCCACAAATCCGTCGAGCATCATGGCATGTCCGCAGATCACACCCGAACGAACGGAATCCTGAGAGTTTTTCGCAATGGCTGCCGAGGGAGCGCAAAGCGATACGTTGGGAAGTTGCGCGGTCTTTCCGTGAAGGGTTTCAAAAGAAAGACGAATGCCCGGAAAAATGGCGCATCCCAAAAACTCTCCTCGCGCGTTTACTGCCGATACCGTGGTAACCGTTCCTACGTGAGCTACGACAGCAGCTTTTTTCTGTCCTTCCTTCCGCACCCAATAAAGGGCAGCGGCAACGTCGGCAACAATATCTCCGCCCAACTCGGAAGGATTGTCGATTTTAATGGGAAATCCGGTTTTCATACCGGGTCCGACGATCATGGGTTCTTTCCCAACGATCGAAGTCATAGATTCCTTTACGGTTTCCGTCAGCTGAGGAACCACCGAGGAAAGAATTCCGTCCGTCAGCTCATCTGCGTCCACACCCCGTTCCCGAAGCATGGATTTCATCAAATTGGAATATTCATCGGAGGTCCTGTAAAGATCGGTTGCAATTTCATATTTCGCAAGCAATACGTCGGTCTCATCCCGAAATACACCGACAGAAATTCTGGCGTTTCCAATATTTACTGTCAAAAGCATACCGATT
>JAFVRI010000031.1 GCA_017504335.1 Clostridia bacterium | reverse complement strand
TGTCATCCTGCTCCCACGACCCCAAGCAGACGCCCGAGCGGAAGTTAAAGAACAGCACAAAAGGGATTTCTATCAAAAGCGGTTGTCTTATTTTTCTTGCATTACTGCTTTGTTTCGGAGCGTGTGGGTGTCAAAACGAAGAATATGACCCCACGGAGACGCTGCCGCCCTTGTCTGCTGATGAGATGGAAACGGTTTTGGCGGACGATATCAACTATTATGTATGGGGCGAGATCATCGGAAAAATGTCCCCCAATGTATTGGTGCTGAAGCTCGATACGCCCCGGATGATCGAACTTTGGGGCGAAAGGGTCTATGTCATTGCCGAAGAAGCCGATGCGTGGTGCGTAGGGGATGAAATTGACGTAACATTTTCCGTAGTGGAGCGCCCCCTTGACACGACGCAATATGTGAGGATCCGCGCAGAAAGGGTGACTCCTCTTATGCTGGATGCCAAGCCCATCATTTATTTGTACCCGCAAGCCCCAACGGTTTGCTCCGTGCGGGTTACCCTCGACGGGGAACTGACCTGCACCTATCCGAGTCACGGTGTTGACGGATGGCAAAATTTCACCGCCTACCCTGACGGGACGCTTATCTTTCCCGATGGGAAAGAATATTATGCCTTGTATTGGGAGGGCATACAAAATGCTCAATGGGACTTCTCAAAGGGTTGGTGCGTGCGCGGTGAGGATACCGCCGCATTCCTTGAGTGGGCGCTCAGAGAGCAGGGCCTTACCCGACGGGAAGCCAACGAATTCATTGTCTATTGGCTCCCTCTTATGCAGAATAATCCCTACAACGTGATTTCCTTCCAGACCGACACCTACACCGACGGCGCGGTTTTGGACGTCACTCCGACTCCGGATAGCCTGCTCCGTGTGTTTATGGCGTACTATCCGACCGACACCGAGGTTGACATTCAGCCGCAAGCCCTTGAGGGCTTTGAACGGCAAGGGTTCACCGTGGTGGAATGGGGCGGAACGCAAGTGCGTGAGCCGTAAAGCGAGATTGTTGCAGTAAAAAATGATATGCCATCACAAGGAGGGGAAAATGAATATTATCAATACAATACTAAGCGTTGGTGCGGTAAAGCCGTTTCGCGTGATACACATATCCGATACGCATTTGACATATGCCGATATGCGTGATGGCAAACGCAAAGTGGATTTGGCAGAAAAACGAAAAAAATATCCCGGTGAAGCAGAGCACATTCTGGACTTTGCGCATCTTTACAGCAAAGAGAACGGTCTTCCGATCGTACATACCGGAGACCTGATTGACTTTGTTTCGATCGCCAATCTGGAGGCGGCGAAGCGGTTTACAGATCAGAATGATTGCTTTATGGCGGCGGGAAATCATGAGTTTTCGCTATATGTCGGGGAGGCCAAGGAGGATGCGGCATATCGCAACCAAAGCCTGAGGAGCGTACAAAGCGTTTTCAAAAACGACATTCGGATGTCTTCCCGTATGATAGGCGGAGTAAATTTCGTCGCTTTGGATAACGGCTACTATTTATTTGAAGAGGAGCAGTTGGATTTTCTGAAGGCAGAGGTTGATAAGGCATTGCCCATCGTCTTGCTCTTACACACACCCTTCTACGAGCCTGAACTGTACGAACGGATGATGAAATCAAAGCCCTGTGCATATTTGCTTGGAGTTCCCGAGTCTCTAATGCAAGGTTATCCCCCGGATCGCTTTGAGCAGCAAAAGGCTGACGAGATCACCTGTAAAGCGCTGGAGTATATCAAAAATCAGCCACAAATCAAGGCGATCATTGCAGGGCATCTCCATTTTAATTATGAGGGGATGTTTGACGAGCATATTCCGCAGATCGTGACTTCCCGCTCCGATGTCAGGATTATTGAATTTGTTTGAGGATTTGATTTATACTGCGTATGATACGAGTAGATACAGAACTATGAAAAAAACGAAACGCTTGCGTTTTTGAAAATGTAAAATACACCTTAAAAAGGAGAAACCAAATATGAAGATCTGTGTAATTCAACCCCACTATTCGTTTGATGAAAAGGATGTCGGTGCTTGCTTTGAGGGGCTGCTTAAGCTACTTGACGAGTGCGACGAGAGCCTTGACCTCATCGTCCTGCCCGAATACAGCGACGCGCTTGCCGACGTTAAGGGCAAGGCGGGCTTTTATGAGTCGGCAAGACAGTACGGTCCGATCCTCCTCGAGAAGGCAAGAGAGACGGCGAAAAAATGCAATGCGCTCGTGTTTGTCAATGCGGGATTTGAGGCCGAAAACGGCATTCGCAATACCACCTATGCGATCGACAGAGAGGGCAATATTGTCGGAAAATATTTTAAGGCGCATCCCGCTCCGAGCGAGGTAAAGACCGATGCCGAGGGCGGGCACGAGCTCGACGTAGCGTACAGCTATGAGATCGCACAGCCGTATGTTCTTGAGATCGAGGGCATTCGCTTCGGCTTCCTTACCTGCTACGATTTCTACTTCTATGAGAACTTTGCGAAGATCGCCCGCGAAAACGTCGATATTATCATCGGCTGCTCGCTCCAGCGTACCGACAGGCACGAGGCGCTTTCGATCATCAACAAATTCCTCTCTTACAATACGAATGCACATCTTATTCGCGCGTCGGTCTCGCTTTCTGCGGATTCTGAGGTTTGCGGCTGCAGT
>JAFVRI010000227.1 GCA_017504335.1 Clostridia bacterium | reverse complement strand
GATGAGCTGGAGCTATACGGCAAGTACAAGGCAAAGATCAACGATGCGTTTCTCAAGAGAACGGCAGACCGCGAAAACGGAAAGCTGATCCTTGTTACCGCCATCAACCCCACTCCCGCGGGAGAGGGCAAGACCACCACAACGGTAGGTCTCGGTATGGCAATGAACCGTCTGGGCAAGAACGCGGTCATCGCGCTCCGCGAGCCCTCCCTCGGTCCTGTATTCGGTGTCAAGGGCGGAGCCGCAGGCGGCGGATACGCGCAGGTCGTTCCCATGGATGACATTAACCTGCATTTCACCGGTGACTTTCACGCCATTACCGCGGCAAACAATCTGCTCTCTGCGGTCATCGACAACCATCTGCAGCAGGGCAACGAGTTGGGAATCGACCAGCGTCGCATTCTGTTTGCGCGTGTTACCGATACCAACGACCGTGCCCTCCGTAACATTACGGTAGGACTTGGAAGCAAGGTGGACGGTATTCCCCGTCAGGATCATTTCATGATCACCGTTGCCAGCGAAATCATGGCAATCCTCTGCTTGGCAGAATCCCTGCCCGATCTGAAAAAGCGTTTGGGCGATATTCTTGTGGCATACACCTATGACGGCAAGCCCGTTTACTGCCGCGATCTGCAGGTCAATGGCGCTATGGCAGTTCTTCTGAAGGATGCCATCAAGCCCAATCTGGTACAGACTCTTGAAAATACCCCCGCTCTGATTCACGGCGGTCCTTTCGCAAACATTGCCCACGGCTGTAACTCGGTTCGTGCTACCAAGCTGGCGCTGAAGCTTGCCGACTATGCCATCACCGAGGCAGGATTCGGTGCCGATCTGGGTGCGGAAAAGTTCTTGGATATCAAGTGTCGCAAGGCAGGTCTTTCCCCCGATGCGGTCGTTCTTGTCGCTACGGTTCGCGCGCTGAAATACAATGGCGGTGTAGCTAAGGCGGACCTTGCCAACGAAAATCTGGAGGCATTGAAGAAGGGCTCTGTAAACTTAGAGGCGCACATCGATAATCTGCGCAAGTTCGGTCTGCCCGTGGTGGTTGCCATCAACCGCTTCGGAACCGATACCGATGCCGAGCTGGATTATATCCGCACTGTATGTCAAGCCAAGGGCGCAGACTTTGCGCTGTCCGAGGTATTCGCCAAGGGTGGCGAAGGCGGAATGGAGCTTGCCGAAAAGGTCATTGCCGCTTGTGAAAAGGAAAAGAACTTTACCTTCATGTATGAGGACGATATGTCCATCAAGGAAAAGATCGAGGCGATCGCTACCAAGATCTACGGCGCGGACGGCGTAAAGTTTGACGCAACCGCTGCCAAAGCTCTGGCTGAGATCGAGGCACTGGATCCCGCCTACGCGAAGCTTCCCGTCTGCATGGCAAAGACCCAGTATTCTCTGTCCGATGATGCCGCAAAGCTGGGCCGTCCCACGGGCTTTACTCTGACGGTGCGTGAGGTCAAGCTGTCTGCGGGCGCGGGCTTCATCGTTGTTCTGACGGGTGCCATCATGACCATGCCCGGTCTGCCCAAGAAGCCTGCCGCTTATTCCATTGATATTGACGAAGACGGCAACATCACGGGTCTGTTCTGATATGACATTTCCCATTCAGATTCCGTCTCATTCCCCCGCCGAGACCGAGCAGGTAGGACGCGCCCTTGCCGAGCAGATGCTGGCAGATCCGTCCCTGCCCCCCTTCGTGGCGCTGTACGGTGATCTCGGCGTGGGAAAGACCGCATTTGTGCGGGGCTTTACTTCCGCCATCGCTCCCGATGCGCGGGTCAAGTCCCCCACCTTCGCTTTGGTTCATGAATACAGAGGCGCTTCCGCTACGGTCTTTCACTTCGATATGTATCGCATCAGCGACGAGGACGACCTGTATTCCATCGGCTTTTACGATTATCCCGATCGGGGCATCTGTCTGGTAGAATGGAGTGAAAACATCGAATTCGCTCTTCCCGATGCCTATTTGCGCACGGAGATCGTAAAGGATTCCCAAGCGGATCCCGATAGCCGTTTGATTCACATGACCCCCATCGGATTCTAATTTTTACGGAGTATTCTTATGAAAATTCTGTCTCTGGACAGCTCCGCTACGGTTGCCACGGTCGCTCTTTGCGAGGATGAGGCGCTTTTGGCGGAATTTACCCTTAACAACGGAAATACCCACAGCGAAACCCTGCTTCCTATGGTAGAAGCTCTGCTTGCCACCTACGGGATTTTGGTGGATGACATCGATCTGTTCGCCTGCACCTCCGGTCCCGGCTCCTTTACAGGCGTCCGCATTGGTGCGGCAACAATCAAAGGACTCGCCTTTGGCAGAGAGATCCCCTGTGTAGGCGTTTCCACCCTCGAAGCGATTGCGGAAAATCTTTCCACGCTCAAGGGCTTGATCTGTCCCGTGATGAATGCCAGACGCGCGCAGGTTTATACCGCCCTCTTCCGTTCGGACGGTATTTCCATGGAACGGCTTCTTCCCGACTCGGCGATTTCCATTGCCGAGCTGGATGCGCTTCTTTCCGCTTACGGTGAGCCCGTAGCCTTTGCAGGAGACGGCTACGACATAACGCTTCCCGCTTTGAAAAAAACCGAGGCTCGTCCTGTTTGTGAGCGTTTGCGTCATCAATCTGCCTATTCGGTTGCGCAGGTTGCGCTCCGTCAGTATCGGGCAGAAAAGACAGATACCGACTCTTCTCTTTCTGTCAATTATCTCCGTCCCTCTCAAGCCGAACGTACGAGAATGGAACAGGAGCAAAACAAAAAAGCGGGAATATAACGGTTTTCCGCCATCCATACTAAATTTGCGAGGAACGATTATGAAAATTGTAATTGGCTGCGATCATGCAGGCTTTGCCATTAAAAATGCCGTAAAGGCACACATAGAGTCCAAGGGATACGAGGTTGTGGATGTGGGAACCTATTCCACTGACAGCTGTCATTATCCCGTTTATGCCCATGCCGCCTGCGAAAAAATTCTGTCGGGCGAATGTGCGCTCGGCATCCTGATCTGTGGAACGGGCATCGGTATGTCCATGGCAGCAAACAAGCATAACGGCATTCGTGCCGCCTGTTGCTCGGACACGTTTTCTGCCCGTCTGACCAGAGAACACAATGATGCCAACCTGCTCTGCTTCGGTGAGCGTGTGGTGGGTATCGGTCTTGCCCTTGATCTTTGCGATGCCTTCCTTGGCGCGACCTATCTGAACAACGGCAATCACGTAACCAGAGTTGCCATGCTGAAGGATATCGAAAACGGAACATTCTGAGCCTTCCCCATCAAGTCCCCATAGGAGGAATCAAGCTTTGTGCATTAAAAAAATCTCAGGGATTTTTCGTGCGATCTCCGGATCGCCCCATCCGAAAAATTTTACCACTGCCATCATTGCCGCCGCGGGACTGTCCGAGCGCTTTGGGGGAGAAACCACCAAGCAAATGACTGAGCTATGCGGCAAGCCCGTCCTCTATCACCCCCTTAAGGCATATGAAAAGGCGGACTGCATTCACGAGATCATCATCGTCGCCAAGCGCAACGAGATCCCTACATGGGAAGCCCTTTGCCGTGATTTTGGTCTTTGCAAGGTCAAAAAGATCATTCCCGGCGGCTTGACCCGTCAGGAATCGGTGCTGAACGGATTGGAGGCAGTAGACAAGCGCTCTAAATTTGTCGCCATCGCGGACGGAGCCCGTTGTTTGATCAACGAGGATCAGATCACGGCGGTTTGCCGCGCCGCATACAAATACAAGGCGGCAACGGCGGCGCATCGCTCCACCGATACGGTCAAGATCGCCGACAGCCGTGGATTTATTGAATCCACCGCCGACCGCAATTTGGTATGGCTGGCGCAGACCCCTCAGGTCTTTAAGACCAATTTGTACCGTGCGGCGGCATATACCGCACTGAAAAAGGATTTTGAAGCCACCGATGACAATTCTCTGGTAGAATTCATCAAGCATCCCATCCGTTTGGTGGAATGCGGTGCCTCCAATATCAAGATCACAACCCGTGAGGATCTTCCCGTTGCGGAAGCGATCCTTTTGGAGCGGAAACGCTATGAGAGGGAGGGATATTGATGATGCGAATCGGTCACGGCTATGACGTTCACCGTTTGGTGGAAGGAAGAAAGCTGATCCTCGGAGGGGTGGATATCCCCCATGAAACGGGGCTGCTCGGTCACTCCGATGCCGATGTATTGCTTCATGCCATTTCGGACGCGCTTCTCGGCGCGGCGTCACTGGGCGATATTGGCAAGCTCTTCCCCGACAACGATCCCGCCTATAAGGGAGCGGACAGTCTGGTTCTTCTCAGACGGGTGAACGTACATCTGGAAACCGCAGGCTATCGTGTGGTCAACGTGGATGCCACGGTCATTGCCCAAGCGCCAAAGCTCTCTCCCCACATTCTCGAAATGCGCAAAAACATTGCCAGAGCCCTCGGTGCGGAGCTTTCACAGATCAGTGTCAAGGCAACCACAGAAGAAGGCCTCGGCTTTTCGGGTGAAAAACTGGGCATCGCCGCTCATGCGGTCTGTCTCATCGAATCGGTTGCCAAATCATAAAAGGATCGATCCGCTAAAGCAGATCGATCCAAACGCATAAGACTTACGGATCATCTCGCATACGTCCCATCTCTTTTTGTCCTCTCCGTAGCCCTTTTGCGGAATCCATGCTCATTATATGCATATCCCTCCCCATCTGTCATTCAAAAACATTACATTAGGAAAGGTTTACTCTCATGTTGATTATTTCTCCCTCGGCTCTTGCCGCCGATTTTTCCCGTCTGGGCGAGGAATTCGCCAAGGTGGAGCGCGCCGGCGCACAGTACATTCATCTGGATGTCATGGACGGAATGTTTGTTCCCAACATTAGCTTTGGTCCTCCCATGATTGAATCGCTCCGCAAATGCTCCTCCATGGTCTTTGATGTGCATCTGATGATCATGGATCCCATTCGCTATATTGATGTATTCCGCCAGGCAGGCGCCGATCTCATCACCTTCCATTACGAAAGCTGTGACGATCCCTCCGCGGTCATCCGTGCCATCAAGGAAAGCGGCGCAAAGGTCGCCATGTCGGTAAAGCCCGCAACCCCTCCCGAGGCGGTTTACCCCTTCCTCAATGACTTGGATATGGTTCTGGTCATGACGGTAGAGCCCGGCTTTGGCGGTCAGAAGCTGATTCCCGAGATGATCGCAAAGGTTCGCGCCCTCCGCACCTACGCAGAGGATAACGGCATCCAAATCGACATTCAGGTGGACGGCGGTGTTACAGGCGAAAATCTCGGCATGCTGACTGAGGCAGGAGCCAACGTCATCGTAGCAGGCTCCGCTATCTTCCGTGCGGAAAATCCCGAGCAGGTCATCGAGACCATGCGCAAGGAAGCAGAGCTGCACCCGTTTGTGAGATGAGGTTGGATTAGATTCATTACGAGAAATATTACGCTTGTTGAAAAAAGCTTGGCAAAAACCTTCATACAAAGTATGGCTTGGGGAACATAGACTCCTCGTCCTTTTGTAGGATGTAAGTGATACTTTTTCTCTGAGGTAGAAATCCGTCGGACGGCTGCTGCGCCACCGACGGATTTCATTTTATTTTATAATTTTATAACGGGGCGTCGAGGACGTCGCCCCCTACAAGAGATCGTGGAATGCCTTTGTAATTTTCCTAAATATGCAAACGGATATGCCTTTGTTTATATAGGAGAATACGCAACAAATTCTTTCTATCCCGTAGGGGGCGACGTAGCGAAGCGGCGACACGGTAGTGAATCACACCACGGTGTGGTGTGAGAGCCGTGGCGTGACCGAACCGCATTGAGACCCTCGACGCCCCGTTAAAAAAAGAAGAAAACCGTCGGGACGTAGGGTCCGACGGTTTTCAACCTCAGAGAAAAAACAATATTCAATTCGTCACACAATGACGAGAACAATGCACAAGGGTCAAGAGATAACTTGTAATAAAAGTTTTGCGGAGCTTTTTTAAAAGCGACAAAAAATTAGTCGTAAGAATCTTTCAAAACAGAAAATAGGATCCGAGATCACCTTCCAATTGACTTTGAGGCACACGGTATTTTTTCGCCACCGACCATGAGGTATCGTCAGGGGTGGGATAGTAGACCGTCATACAGGGACGTTTTTGTTCCCCGACATCGCCCCCTCGGACGATGCTGACCCATTGAATGGGAGCAGAGCCAACGTAATCGGCGGAAGTAGCAATCTCCGCATCTACATGCAGAGTTTCCCCGTCCGTCCGAGCCCGACAGGAGATCACACGCATGAGGCAATCTCCCGATGCCACGTCCTTCTCATCGGCTTCGGTTTCATACCGCAGAGGAAGCTCTACGTCGCTGACTGAATATTCTCCTTCATGGCGGCAAAGAATCCAATAACGGCATTTGCCCGTATGCACATAGCGGTCTCCCCGCCGCTCACAGCTCTCTACCCTTGCTACACCCCAAGCATCCAGAATTTCGCCGTTTTCGGGGATTCTGGTTTCGGCGAGCGGGATTTTTTCATTTTGTGACAGATTTCGATTTTCACATTTGATCGCCACGGGAATTTCGCAGGCTTTTGTTTCACATTCGGTCTCACATTGCACCGAATAGAGATCCTCCGTGTAGCGAAGAGGCAGCCGACGCAGACTGCGCCCAACCAAAATCAGCTCTCCCTCGCAGGACACCCTTCCTTCTTCTACATTGAGTGTCAGATTTTCCACGGCTCCTTCCGCGCAAGCACTTCCGTCCTCTGAAAAGCCTTCACCCTCAATGGTCCCCTCAAAGGGAATCTTTCTTTGAAGCGCCTCCACTTCCCCATTTCGATCGCTGAGAAGGGTCAGTAGAATTTCTCCCGAGGCAGACACAGCTCCGTCCTTCGGGATCACCGAGGAAACGAACACCGAGCATTCTGCCGAGATCACAAGGCTATCGATTGAAGGAAGCGCCCATTCATCCCGAAAGGCAATGGGATCCGAGCCGTGGGAAAAGGGGATCATTTGCTCCCCCTCCGCTACCAAGCGTTGAACGCCCCCCACCTCTCCGCTCAGGGATTCGCTGACCGTCATGGTTCCAAACACACGAACATGCGAGCAAAGCTTGTGTTTGAGAGCGATTTTTCGAGGCGCGATCAGTCTGGCGCTGACATGGTCGGTCTGACATGTGGCAAATACCGTGCTTCCGTCCGAGCTGTCCGCCTCTCGGTTTTCTCCCTCAAGAGGAGCTTGAAATTCATATTCGGTGGAAAGATTCACCGTACAGAGCCTTCCCTCCGACGTAACGCACAAAAGCCTGTATTCCACATTTCCCGCACATTCGACCCTTCCTCCACTCACATATGCCGCGGGGGGCATCACCGTCTCTCTGACCGCCAATACACGGCGCACATCGGGCTCATATTCGGCAAGCGCTACCTCATTTGATATTTCATGAAGAACCGTGCGATCACACAACGGAACGCACACCTGCGAAAATGCGATCTCGTCTTTTCCACCCATAAATTCCGACATTTCATCCATATAGCTCATTTCTTTCTCCCCTCTCCTTGATTCATAAGATTCTCGCACTAAACCCTATGCGCCACACCTCTCGAATATTCCCACCACCGTTGACAAATCTTTTTTTTTATGATATAATAAAGTGTTAAATTATAAGTAGGAGGAAAGCGCCATGGTAACCATCACCGATGTACTGCCCAAAAGCCGAGCCGCAAGGGCAGGAATCCGTTCGGGTGATATTCTGCTCTCGATCAACGGCCACGAGATCCGAGATGTACTCGACTACCGCTTTTATCTGACCGAGCGCGATGTGACGCTTTCGGTCCACCGAGGCCCCGAGCTTCTGGACTTCCACATTCGTAAGCAGGAATATGACGACATCGGTCTCGATTTTGAGACCCCTTTGATGGACAAAAAACACTCCTGTGAAAACAAATGTGTGTTCTGCTTTATCGATCAGCTGCCAAAGGGAATGCGGCAATCGCTCTACTTTAAGGATGACGATTCCCGTCTCTCCTTTCTGCACGGCAATTATATCACTCTGACCAACCTGAAAAAAGAAGATATCCAACGCATCATTGATATGCATATTTCCCCCGTCAACGTATCGGTTCACACCACCAATCCCGAGCTTCGGGTCAAAATGATGAAGAACAAACGCTCAGGAGAGGTTCTCGGCTATCTTGATATGCTGGCGGAGGCGGGCATTACCCTCTGCTGTCAAATCGTTCTTTGCAAGGGGCTCAACGACGGTGAGGAGCTGGATCGCACCATGCGGGATCTTGCAAGGCTTGCTCCCGCTATGGAAAGCACCTCGGTGGTTCCCGCGGGACTGACCAAATTCCGTGACGGACTGTTTCCCTTGGAATCCTTTACACCCGAGGAATGCACCGCGATCATCCGACAGATCGAAGCCTTCGGTGACCGTTGCAAGGAAACCTGTGGCTCTCGACTCTTCTACCCCTCCGATGAGTTTTACCTGACAGCGGGGCTTCCCCTTCCCGAGGATGACTTTTACGAGGGCTATCCTCAGATCGAAAATGGGGTAGGCATGCTCACCGATATGCGCACGGGTGTGGAATGGGAGCTGGAGGAGGCTGACCGTTACCGCGAGAAATTTCAAGCACCCCGAACGGTATCCATCGCAACAGGTTATGCCGCTTATAATCACATTCGCTTCCTTTCGGAGCGATTGATGAAGGAATTTTCGGGACTTACCATTCACGTTTATCCCATCGAGAATCGCTTTTTCGGAGAAAAGATCACCGTAGCGGGGCTTTTGACGGGCAAGGATATGAGTGAGCAGCTTTTGGGACGCGAGCTTGGCGAATGCCTACTCTTCCCCTCCTCCACGCTTCGTGCGGAGGGAGACGTATTCCTTGACGACATGACCCCGGAAGAGCTTTCCCGTATTTTGAGCGTTCCCGTTTTCCCCTGCTCCTCCGATCCCGCCGAATTTATCGGCTCGATTCTCTGTAGGAAATGACATTCCTATTCCAAAGAAAGAAGGTATCGAATCATGGCAAAGCCTATCGTAGCCATTGTCGGCAGACCAAATGTCGGCAAAAGCACGCTTTTCAATAAACTGATCGGTGAACGCCGCTCCATCGTCGAGGACGTTCCCGGTGTGACCCGTGACCGTATTTACGGTGAGACCGAATGGTGCGGAAGAACCCTTTCGGTCATCGACACGGGCGGAATTGAGCCTAAGACCGATGACATCATTCTGAAGCAAATGCGCTTTCAGGCAGAGGTTGCCATCGAATCCGCAGATGTGATCATTTTCATGTGCGACGTGCGCACGGGTCTGACCGCTGATGACCGTGACATCGCCATCATGCTCCAAAAAAGCGGAAAGCCCATCATACCTTGCATCAACAAGTGCGATAGCGTGGGTGCGCTCCCCTTCGAATTTTATGAGTTTTACGAGCTTGGATTCGAGCAGGAGCCCATTGCCGTTTCCTCGGTTCACGGAAGCGGTACGGGAGATCTCTTGGATGCCGTACTGGAAGCACTTCCCGAGACTGCCTCTGAGGAAGAGGTGGATGATTCTATCAAGGTTGCCGTCATCGGAAAGCCCAATGCGGGAAAATCCTCCATCATCAACAAGATCGTAGGACAGAACCGCCTGATCGTCTCGGACATTGCGGGAACCACCCGTGATGCGGTAGATACCCGCATTGAAAACGAGCAGGGTGCCTTTACCTTTATTGACACCGCAGGCATTCGCCGTTCCTCCAAAATCAATGACAAGATCGAAAAATACAGCGTCCTTCGCGCTCACATGGCAGTGGAGAGAGCCGACGTGTGTCTGATTATGATTGACGGCGGCACGGGCATTACCGAGCAGGACGAAAAAATCGCGGGCATCGCTCACGAGGCAGGCAAGGCATCGATCATCGTGGTCAACAAGTGGGATACGGTGGAAAAGGATAACGGAACGGTCAATCGCTTCAACGAGAAGATCCGCACCTCCTTGGCATACATGCCCTACGCGCCGATCGTTTATGTTTCGGCAGTAACGGGGCAACGTATCCATACCCTGTACGATCATATCAAGTATGTACACAATCAGGCCAATACCCGCATTTCCACGGGTATGCTCAACGATGTACTGGCAGAGGCAACCATGAAGGTTCAGCCTCCCTCCGACAAGGGCAAGCGCCTGAAGATCTACTATATGACTCAGATCTCGGTAGCTCCCCCCACCTTTGTTCTCTTCTGCAACGATGTGGAACTCTTCCACTTCTCCTATCAGAGATACATTGAAAACTGCCTTCGTCAGACCTTCGGCTTCAGCGGAACGCCCATCAAGCTGATCATCCGTATGAAAGGTGACAAGGAATGATCCGCGGCATTCTCTTTGATTTCAACGGTACGCTCTTCTTCGACAGCGAAATGCACATGGAGGCTTTTCGACAATGCAGCGCAAGCCGTCAAATGCCGATCCCTACCGTGGACAAAATGGTACGGAATTTCTTCGGCCGTACCAATTCCACCATCTGCCGTGAACAGTACAATCCCCAAGCAACCGATAAGGAGCTTGTGGCATTTGCCGAGGAAAAGGAGACCTATTACCGAGCCGCCTGTCTGGCAGATCCCAAGGGAATGCACCTGGTCGAGGGTGCCGAGGAGCTTTTGAACTATTTGAAGGAGCATCAAATCCCTTACGGTCTTGCTACCGGCTCCGAGGAAGGAAACCTTGCCTTCTATCGGGAGCATCTGTCCCTTGACCGATGGTTCACACCCAAAAACACCGTCTATGACGATCATACCTTCCAAGGAAAGCCCGCTCCTGATATATATATCAAGGCAGCGAAAAAGATCGGACTCTCCCCCGAAGAGTGTATTGTTTTTGAGGACGGCACCAGCGGCATGCTTTCCGCTCTCCGTGCGGGAGTGGGAGCCGTCATTCCCATATGGGAGCCGATTCTTCCCTCCCCCTTGACCGAGGAGGTCAAGACTCTTATACGCAAAAAGTACTATCATGATTTTAAGGTTTGGCGGGAGATCCTCGCCGAATACGGTTTGTGAGGATACCGATTTATGTTTGTAGATAACGTACGAATTTATATCAAGGCGGGAGACGGCGGCAACGGTGCCGTTGCCTTTCACCGCGAAAAATATGTCTCCCACGGCGGTCCCGACGGTGGAGACGGGGGACACGGCGGAAACGTGGTGTTCCGCGTAGATGAAGGGACCAACACGCTACTCGCCTTCCGCTATAAGCACAAGTTCATCGCAGGCAACGGTGAAAACGGCAAGGGCAATAAATTTCACGGAGCCACCGCATCCGATCTCATTGTCATGGTTCCCCCCGGAACCATCATCCGTGACACGGCAACAGGCAAGATCATTCACGATATGACCGAAAACGACGGTGCCGACTACATCTGCTGCAAGGGCGGACGGGGCGGTTGGGGAAATCGCCATTTTGCGACCCCGACCCGACAGATGCCCATGTTTGCCAAGAACGGAACCAAGGGTGAGGAAAAAGAGGTCACTCTGGAATTGAAAATGCTGGCGGACGTAGGTCTCATCGGCTATCCCAGTGTAGGGAAATCCTCCATTCTGGCGCGGATCAGCTCGGCAAAGCCCAAGATTGCCGACTATCATTTCACCACGCTTTCCCCCAATCTCGGTGTGGTTTCGGTACACGGTGAGCACGGATTTGTCGCCGCCGATATTCCCGGACTCATTGAAGGTGCGGCAGACGGAGCGGGGCTCGGTCACGCATTCCTACGCCACGTAGACCGTTGCCGACTGCTTCTGCATGTGGTGGACATTTCCTGCTTTGAGGGCAGAGATCCCATCGAGGATATTGAAATGATCAACAACGAGCTGGCGCGGTACAGCGAGGCGCTTTCCATGCGTCCGCAGATCATCGTCGCCAACAAGGTGGATATGTTAGACCGTGACGTGGTGGATATCGATGCGTTTGAAGCCTACGTCAAGGAAAATGATTGGGATCTGATCTATGTGTCCGCCGCTACCGGCGAGGGTATGGAGGACATGGTTCATCTTGCGGCAGAACAGCTTCGCGAGCTTCCTCCCATGCTGGTCTATGAGGGCGAATACGAACCCGAGGACGCCTACGTGGGCGGTGGAAAGGAAACCAATATCCGTCGGGAGAACAACACCTTCTACGTAGAGGGCGATTGGCTCTATAACCTGATGGGACAGATCAATTTCGATGATTACGAATCCCTCAATTTCTTCCAGCGTGTGCTGAAAAAAAGTGGCGTATTTGAGCAATTGGAAGCTCACGGATGTACCGACGGCATGACCGTTTCCATCTACGATTTTGAATTTGACTACGTAAAATAAAAGTAAGGAGAAAAAAGCCATGAACATTTGGCATGATATGGACCCATCCGCCATTATGCCCGACGACTTTAACGCCGTCATTGAGATCCCCAAGGGAAGCAGCTGTAAATACGAAATGGACAAATATACTGGACTGCTCCGTCTGGATCGTTTTCTTTACACCTCGACCCACTATCCCGCCAACTACGGTTTTATTCCTCGCACCTATGCTGACGACGGAGACCCTCTGGACGTTCTGGTTCTCTGCGAGCAGCCCATCTATCCCATGACACTGGTTCGCGTCTATCCCATCGGTGCTATGCGAATGATCGACGGCGGCGCGTTGGACGATAAGATCATCGCCATTGCCTTCTCCGACCCCACCTACAACCACATCCGCTCCATCGATGAGCTTCCTCCCCACGTATTCGATGAAATCATGCACTTCTTCTCGGTGTATAAGCAGCTGGAAAACAAGCAGACCGCCGTCAAGGAGCTGTTGGATGCCGATGAGGCAAGAAAGATCATCGAGAGCTGTGTGGAGTGCTACAACCGCACCTTTGTCCGTGAGAAATAAGTTGGAGAGTTCCTATGCTTTGGACAGAAATTCAATCGGGACAGTTTGAAAAGGCGGTAGAGCGTGCGAAGGGCGTATGCGTCATGGTGGTGGGATGCGTGGAGCATCACGGAAAGCACCTGCCCCTCGGACAGGATGTGATCCATACCGCCGGTGTGGTAGAGCTTGCCGCCAAAAAGGAGCCCGTAGTCATCTTCCCTCACATGTATTTTGGAGAAAAACAAGGAGCGGGAGAATTTAAGGGAACCATTATCTTCTCCACAAAGCTCATGCTGGAGATTCTCAAGGAGTCATGCGCTGAAATGGCAAGAAACGGCTTCAAAAAGATCATTTTGGTCAACGGTCACGGTGGAAACACCAATCTGCTCTACACCTTTGCCAGAAGCGTGCTGCATGAGAAGAACGACTATATGGTGTTCGTCTATAACAGCTGGAACGCATGGCCCCGTCCGAGCCGTATGCTGAAGGTCATTGACGGGGGAAACCGCAAGGCGTATCCCGAGCTGACCGACGAGGATATTGAGGTGCTTCGCAATTATGTGAAGAACAATACGGCAGGCGGTCACGGAGACCTGATGGAAACGGCAATGACCTTAGCGATCCGCCCCGATCTTGTGGATATGTCCCAAGTCAGCGCGGTCGACGGACGCTCCACCGGCTACCTCTCTCACTTAGCAAAGGCGGGCTTTTATACCCCCTTCGATTGGATGTCCTCCTTCCCCAATTCCTATGCGTCGGATGCCCACGAGGGCAACAACGAGCGGATCGGAAGAACTTTCCTCAAGGAGACCGTCCATAAAACCGCCGAAGCCTTCCGCCTCATCAAAGATGATACCCTCTGCGAGGAATACCTCAAGGAGTGGCTGGCAAAGCAATAAGGATGCGAGGGGACGCGATTTACGCTTTTTGAAAAAAGCTTAGCAAAAACTTTCATACAAATTTTGGTTCAACCGAACACAGACTCCTCGTCATTGTGAAGGAATTGAATATTGTTTTTCTCTGAGGTAGAAAATCATCGGACTGTGTTGCTGTCGCACACCACCGATGATTTTCTTTTTATGTTCCCTATATGCGTCATCCTGAGCGGAGCACAAACGCAGCCGAAGTTTTGGTGAGGGAGCCTCCCTTTTCGAAAAAAGAGAAAAATATCCCTATGGTAGCTTATAAAATTTGTTTGGCATCTTTGTTATACCACCTTTTTCTCTGTTTATAAACCCCTCCTATGAAAATTTTGACAAGATAGGACGATCCCGCATACTCTGTCTATGAAGGAAATAACGCCTTCGTGACAATGACAGAAAGGTATGTTGACGATGTATATGGACGACACCCCCATCACCCCCGAGGATCGGATCAGCGACGAAATGCTTCGGCGCATGCTGGACGATTCCCCCCTTGATCGGAAGAGTCCTTCTCCCGATCTTCCCCAAAAAACCAATCTCCATCTTCCCGATGGATTTCCTCTTGCCTCGGTCTATGCGCCCACGCAGGTCTTTCGCAACCTCTATGACATCGATGAAGCCCTTATGCGCGGAACGATCTTCAAGGAGCTGGATCTTCCCTTCATGGGACTTAGCGTCATGAAAGGAGGCAACTGCCGTGGCTGAACAATTCCGTCGCAGAGCAATGAACCGCAACAACGTGCCCACCCCAAGAGCGGAAATGGCACCGCAGCCGAGCACGCCCTGCCGAGCCCTTATGCGCCGTCTGCAAGCGTTGGATTTTGCGATCGTTGATACCGTTCTCTATCTGGACACCTACCCTCACTCCGAGGAGGCGCTTGCCTACTACCACAAGCTTCTCGCAGAGCGCGAGGAGATCGCACGCCGCCTGGCGGATTCCCACCGTCGTCCCACCACCTATATGGACAACACGAGCAAGGATTCGTGGAACTGGACGGAAGGTCCCTGGCCTTGGGATCCTCGGGCAAATTGAGAAAGGAGAACGGATATGTGGATCTATGAAAAGAAATTGCAATACCCTGTAAAGATCAAAAACACCAACCATCAGCTGGCGCAGATTATCATCAGTCAGCTTGGCGGTCCCGACGGTGAACTGGCCGCTTCCATGCGCTATCTCCATCAGCGGTATGCCTGCCCCTATGACAAGATCACGGGCATTCTGACCGACGTGGGCACCGAAGAATTGGCGCATCTTGAAATGATCGCGGCGATTCTCTATCAGCTGACCCGTGATCTGACTCCCGATCAGATCGCGGGCACTCCCTTCGCCACCTACTTTGTGGATCACACCACGGGGCTCTATCCCGTAGCCGCCTCGGGCGTTCCCTTCGATATGAAATACGTGGGTGTCAAGGGCGATCTTCTCACCGACCTGACCGAGGACCTGGCGGCAGATGCTGCAATAACGCAAATGCAACCTTTATCAAAAAATCGCAAAAAAGCCTTGTGAAATAAGGATTTTTTGCACTTCGGCAAAACGCTCAAAAATTGCCTACCTGCTATCACATAAGAGCAACAACACGTAATTTTACCAAAATTTAGCTTAATTTATTGAAAAAACCATAAGGACAAGCTGTTTTCTCAAATGTCTAAAAATCAAAAAATAAAGAGTTTTTCTATCAAAAATAGATATCCGATTTTTGACCTTTTTTCAACCGATTTTTTAGGATATTGCCTTTTTGCAAAAAAGATATGTAATACAAGGCTTTTTTCAATATCCAAATCCGTTTTAGTACCCTGGTTACTTGTAGTCAGGGTACTAAAAGTGAATTTTTAGTTTTTTATTACCCTAAAGCATAGGCGGCGGACAAATTTTGTCCGCCGCCTATGCCGTATCATCGTTACATTTAAGCTATATAACACATTTTTCTTGCTCTACAGTTATTGTTCGTTAGTATTATCTTCTGATGGCATAATATCTGTTTTATCATAATTAACACTTGCACCATTATTAAAAAGATAATTGATTTTGTGCAATGTAACAACGCAACCATTAGATTTCGTTTCTTTTCGTATCTCCGTAACAATATCAATTGCAGAAGAAACACTTGTAATTTCAGAAACTACACTCAATAATTCTTTTGCAACGTTTGTCAACAAAAAACAATGGATAGCATTTTCAACCTTTTTGTTTTTACTGTTTGTGAAAAGAATGAGATATTGATCGTTTATTGTTTGGATGGCGGTATCATTCGCTTCTACATCAACCGGTCGTTGAGAACTATCTAAACTGATCAAACCATATTCCTTTAACTTTTGTAATGTCATCCAATCAAATCCATGATTATCTAAATAATCGCCTTTTACGATAGCACCATACATGCTCATTGCACTAAGTTTTTCAAACAGCCTAAACTCATTTTCGGACATATTTTTTAATGCATCAAGTGTTTTATAGCTAAACGAACCAGGTTCTGAAAGTTCTTTTGCCAATACCTTTGCCCATGCTGATTGCATATATGTATCAGAAGTGTTTTTCGCGGATTCAAAATAAATATGTATCCAATCTATTTTTGAATATCCAGCAATATTTAATTTTTGTTCCGATACGATTCTTTGTGTTTCGGTCATTATTTGATGCAAATTTTCATCGCATTTTTTCTGAAACATCGTATACGCTCCATCTAACGCAGTAGAAAACGACAGACTTGTCATTTCTTTCATTTTATCCATTACGGTAATTAAGCCCGTTTCGCTTATCCCTTCGTTGTAATCACCGCCAACGCTTACCGAATTATCTGAACTTCCATTATAAAAATTCTTTTTGTTCTTAACAACATTTTTGTTAATCTTACTATTTTTGTATGCTGTGCCGCCTAAAAATAACGCAATAATGCCTGCTATGCAACTTATTAAGGCTAACAAAGTATCAAAATTAAATCCTTGAAAAAAATCCATTTTTACAAGTCCTTTCTAATACAGATCTCATAATTGTTCAATTACTACTGATTACCTTTTTTAAGATTACAATCACGGCACAGCATTTGGCAATTCTCAGGCGTTGTATGACCTCCCTTAGACCAAGCCTTGATATGATCGGCGTGCATTTCCTCAAACTCAAATTCTTCGCTGCAGATTGCGCACTTATGTCCTTGCTTTTCGTAGGCGGCAAGAGCATCACGTCGGTCAAAGGCTCGGATAGAAAGCTTCTTTTCTTCTCCCGTCAGCAAATACTCGTAAATACCGGACTTCTTGGTAACATCTTCGTCACCCATAAGACGCTGAATTTCAAGTTCAAGCTTTTTTGGATCAAGATCGATGCGCTTGCCGTGCTCGTTATAATACAAGCCCCAAGCCAAACCTTTCATCTCTTTGCGTTTCTTCGGGAAAATAGCTTGTACCCAATCAATAACGGAACGGAAGTAATTCCAAAGTGTTATGGAACTTGGATCGTGCTGATGCTCTGACATATATCCCTCAATACTTTTGCCTTCTGCTGAAGCTGCCCAAAGTATTGCAGTTTCGAGGTATTCTTGACGAATGCTCGAACCCTTTAAGTAATCTCCTGCAAGAGTATCTGCTGCACATCCCGTCTTAGAAAAATATCGTTTTGCATCTGAAGTCCAAGAACCAG
>JAFVRI010000226.1 GCA_017504335.1 Clostridia bacterium | reverse complement strand
CCCTTTGTGGATTCCAAGGGAAGCTTCGGTAAACAGTATTCCTCCAACATGAAATTCTCTGCTTCCCGTTATACCGAGGCAAAGCTGGACGTGTTCTGTCAGGAGCTGTTCAACGGCATCGACAAGGATGCGGTGGACATGGTGGACAACTACGACGGCACGCTGAAGGAGCCTACCCTTCTGCCCACCACGTTCCCCAACGTCTTGGTCACGCCCAATACGGGTATCGCTGTCGGTATGGCTTCCTCCATCTGCTCCTTTAACCTGGGTGAGGTATGCGATGCCACCATCGCACTTCTGAAGAATCCGAGGCTGAGCATGGATCGCCTTCTGGATATTCTGAAGGCGCCCGATTTCCCCGGCGGAGGCTATATCCTCTACAACCGTGAGGAAATGAGAAAGATTTATGAGACCGGCTCGGGCTCTGTTCCGATACGCTCTCGTTACCATTACGACAAAGAAGAAAATTGCATTGAGATCACGCAGATCCCTTACTCCACCACCATTGAGGTCATTTTGAAAAAGGTGGCGGATCTGGTCAAGGACGGAAAGATCAAAGAGGTCACCGACTTCCGTGACGAGATCGACCTGCGCGGACTCAAGCTGACCCTTGACCTTCGCAGAGGCACCGATCCCGACAAGCTAATGAACAAGCTCTTCCGCATGACCGCACTGGAGGATAGCTTTAAATGTAACTTCAACATTCTGGTCAACTCCACTCCCAGACAAATGGGTGTCATGGAGATCCTTTCCGAATGGATCAAATTCCGTATGACCTGTCTCTCCCGTGAGTTGAACTTTGATCTTGCAAAGAAAAAGGACAAGCTCCATCTTTTGCAGGGACTTGGAAAAATCCTTTTGGACATTGATAAGGCAATCAAGATCATTCGACATACCGAGCAGGATGATCAGGTAATTCCCAACCTGATGAAGGGCTTTGGCATTGATGAGATTCAGGCGGAATTCGTAGCGGAGATCAAACTGCGCGCCTTGAATAAGCAATACATTCTGAACCGCATTCAAGAGATTGAGAGCCTGCAGGCAGAGATCGCCAGAATTGAGGAGATCCTTGGAGACGAGCTGAAGCTGAAGGCGCTGATCGCCACTCAGCTTGCCGAGGTCAAAAAGAAGTACGGACAACCTCGCCGCTCTCAGCTTCTGCACGCGGACGATGCCCCCACCTATGTGGAGGACAATACACCCGAAAACTACAATGTCCGCATCTATATGACCCGTGAGGGATATTTCAAGAAGATCACCCTCCAGTCTCTCCGCGGTAACGATGAGCAGAGACTGAAGGAAAACGATGAAATTCTCTTTAGTGAGGACACCGATAATCTGTCCGATTTGATCTTCATCACCGATCGCTGTCAGCTCTATCGCGCAAAGACCTCGGACTTTGAGTGTGTCAAGGCATCCTCTATGGGTGAATTTTTGGCTGCCAAGCTTGGCATGGACGAAGGCGAAAAGCCCGTATTCATGCGGGTACAAAAGGGTTACCCTGCGGGAGAAAACTTCGTCTTTGTATTTGAGAACGGAAAGGGCGTCCGTGTTCCCGTTTCTCAATATGAGACCAAGGGCAACCGCCGCAAGCTGGTCGGCGCTTATTCCTCCGCTTCTCCCATCTGCGGAATCTTCTACGAAAACGAAAAGCATCCCTTTGAGATCATGCTCATCAGCAATGCGGATCGGGCCATCGTCATAAAGACCTCGCTGATTCCTCAAAAAGCCACCAGAACCTCGGGCGGTGTAACCCTGATGACCCTCAAGAAGGGGCAGAAGCTGGTTGCCGCAAAAGATCGCTTTGCAGATCAATACGATCTCTCCAAGGGATACCGCAAGCTGAAGATCCCCGCATCGGGACAGCTGCTTGCCGACGAGGATCAGTCGACCCAACAGTTAACACTCGATATCAAATAAACGGAAGGAAGCATCATGGAACAGAAAAAAAGACGCTTGCTCGTCAAAATCGTATGCATTGCGCTGGCAGCGCTCATGGCGCTCAGCGTAGCCACCACCATTATCTACGCCGTTGTGGGTCTGCTTTGATTCATAACAAAAAAGACAGAGAAGCTTTCTTCTCTGTCTTTTCTTATTTGCCATCATTTACGGATTGATGCTTGCCCAATCGGCAAGGAATCGCTCAATGCCCTTATCGGTCAGTGGGTGCTTGGTCATATCCACAAAAACCTTGTAGGGGACGGTTGCAATGTCGCAACCTGCCGCCGCTGCCTGAATCACGTGCAGAGGATTTCTCGTGGATGCCGCAATGATCTCGGTCTTGATCCCCTGAGTCTTGAAGATCCCCGCAATTTCGGTGATCAGGTCAATGCCGCAGAATCCGATATCGTCCAAACGGCCAACAAAGGGGCTCACATAAGTTGCGCCTGCCGCTGCCGCCAGAAGTGCCTGTCCTGCAGAAAAGATCAGGGTCACGTTGGTTTTAAGTCCCATAGCGGTCAGGCGGCTGACTGCCTTGAGTCCTTCTACGCACATGGGAATTTTGATGACCAGATTGGGATTTCCGATCTTCTCATAAAGCTCCTTGGCTTCCTCGACCATCTTGTCCGCCTCCAAGGAAATCACTTCGGCACTGATGGGTCCGTCCACGATGGTTCCGATCTCCTTCACGGTCTCGATAAAGTCTCTGCCTTCTTTTGCGATCAAGGAGGGATTGGTGGTCACACCGTCCACAATGCCCATTTCAACCGCTTTTTTGATGTCCTCTACGTTTGCCGTATCAATAAAAAATTTCACTTTTATTACCTCCTTTTTTTCGTCTTGACATTTTGAAATTTTCTGCTATAATTATATCATCAAGCGCATTTGAATACAATATGCGGCGATTATTTAGACAAATACGCAAATTCTTTTCAATTTCAAGCAAAAAGAGGAATAAAATGAGCATCACAAAACGGCAAGAAGAAATCCTGGAACACTTAAATGAGCACACTTTTTTGACGGTGGAACGGATCGCGGAGCTGACCTATACCTCCCCGTCCAGCATTCGACGAGATCTGACAAAGCTACAGAATCTTTCGCTGATCAAGCGAACCCACGGCGGTGCGTCGATCTTTAATGCCATCAATCAAGCCATTCCCTTAAACAGCCGTATGTCCAAGAACATCAGCGAAAAGCGGCAGATCGCCAAAAAAGCCGCCGCTCTTCTCCATGACGGCCAATCGGTGATGCTGGACGGCTCCACCACGGCGGGCTTTCTGGTTCCCTATATTGCCAAGCACAAGGATATGATCGTCTTCACCAACAATATGCTCACGGCAATGAACGCTGTCAATTACGGCATCGCTACCCATTGCATCGGCGGATTTTCGGTAGATCAATCGGCGGTACTGTCGGGAGCACAGGCATACCGCACCATTGCCGAGCTTCACCCCGATATTCTCTTTTTCGCTTCCAAAAGTCTGAGTCGGAACGGAGTGATCTCCGACCCGGTTTCGGAGGAAAATTACATCCGATCCCTTATGTTGGAAAATGCCAAATTCTCGGTGTTCCTTTGCGACAGCGAAAAATTCGATTCGGAATCACTTTACGGGCTGACCACACTGGACAAGATCGACGTCTGTGTGTTTGACAAGCCCTTTCCCGAATTGAAAACAAAATGCAAAATTATATTATAAGAAAGAGGAAAGCCATCTCCTTTGAGATGGCTTTCCTCTTTTTATATTTATCTTGCGATGGAATAGCAATAGTTGCCTGCCGTGACCGTTTCACGGAATCCGTCGGGCAGAATGATTTCCGCCTCGGATCTCTCGGGAACGGTAAACTCAAAGCAGATGCGGTCAACGGTATAATACCAGTGGCTCTCCACTCTTCCGCTGACGGTATCAATGGCGCACTTGGCAAATCCCAAACGCTCAACGGGATGGGGCTCCAGGCGGATCTTCTTGTAACCGGGCTCTACGATCTCTACGCCGCAGATCTTGCCGTACATCCAATCGGCAACGGCACCGTAGGCATAGTGATTGTAGGAGTTCATGTCGGTGCTCCAGAAGCTTCCGTCCTCCTTGATTCCGTTCCAATGCTCCCACATGGTGGTCGCGCCGTGGTTGACGGAATAGAGCCAAGAGGGATTCTCCTCGGCAAAGAAGAGTTTATAGGCTACGTCATTTCTACCGTTTTCGGTCAGAACGTGAAGGATATAGGGAGTTCCCAAGAAGCCCGTGGTCATCTTGCCGCCCCACGCGTCGATCAGCTCACAAAGCTTATCCACCAGAGCGGGGCGCTCCTCGTCGGTGCAAAGGTTGAAGTGAAGGATCAAGACGATGGCAGTCTGGGTCATTCCCTTTCTGACGCTATCTACCACTGCCGATCGGTTGGAAGGAATGATCTCGGTATAAGGGAAATCCTCCTTAGGCATACCGTTCTCCATGAAGTAGGCGCGGAACGCCTTCTTTACGTTCTCATGCCACTCTTTGTACTCGGTCATATCCTCGCCCAGCGCTTCGCCCGCGCGAATGGTCAGCTGCAAGGAATACGCATAGAATGCGGAAGCGACCAGATCGTTGGAAGTAGCACCCACGTAGGAATCCTCGCCCGCATCCATTGCCAGCCAGTCACCGTAATGGTAACCGCCGAGCCACAAATATTCCTCGTCACCCACACTGCGGATGTAAGCGACCCACTTCTTCATCATTTCAAGGTTTTCACGAAGGAAGGATTCATCACCGTATGCCTGATACAGCGTCCACGGAACGATGGTAGCCACGTCGCCCCATCCCGCACTGACACGGGTCGAATAGCCGTTGGCAAACTTTTCGGGGCATACGCCGTGAACAGCTCCTTCGGGCGTCTGCTCCAAGCGAAGGTCGCCCAACCACTTCTTGAAGAACCGGCGGACATCATAGTTGATAGCGGCGGTGCGGCAGAATGCCTGCGTATCACCCGTCCAACCCAAACGCTCGTCACGCTGAGGACAGTCGGTAGGAATATCCAGATAGTTGCCCTTGTGTCCCCAAACGACGTTGTGATACAGTTGATTGATCTTCGCGTCTCCGCAAGCAAAGCGTCCCGTTCTCGTCATCTCGGAATGAATGACGATGGCACGGAAGGCGTTCTTGTCGATCTCCTGCGCGGGATACTCGTCAATGCGGATGTAACGGAAGCCCTGGAAAGAAAACTCGGGCTTGAAATAATCCTCTTCTCCGCTGAGAATGAACGTGATCAAGCTCTTTGCGCTGCGGTAGTTGGCATTGTAGAAATTACCATCCTTATCCAGGACCTCTCCGCAGGAAAGCACCACTCTCTCTCCCTTCTTGCCGCGGATGCGAAGGCTGACGGTTCCCGCCATATTCTGTCCGAAGTCCAGAACCTTCTCTCCCTTGGGGGTGGTGTTCAAAGAAAGAGGCGCCAAAATTTCCTGCTCCATGATGGGCGCGCCGATCTGATCGACCAGCTTGGTTTTAACTGTAGGATCCTCCTCTGCCTGTGCCACGTATGTGGGAACAACGGTATGGTCAATGGTCTCACCGTCATAAATATCGGAGAAGGTCACGGAGTCGGTCCATACCTCCCAGTCCTTGTTTGTTGCGATCACCTGCGTGCTTCCGTCCTTCATGGTCAGTGTCAGCTCCGCAATGGTACTGACGTGATCGGCATACATACTGACCGATCCTTTCAATCCAATCCGTCCCACTGCCCAACCGCTTCCTACGGTAACGGAAAGGGTGTTGTTTTCCTGAAGGTAGTTCGTCACATCGACGGTTTCCACCTGCACACGGCTGTCATAGCTGGTCCATCCGGGTGCCAATACCTGACGGCTGGGCTTCTTGCCGTTCAGCTCAATCCGATAGGTTCCCATGGCGCTGACACGAAGAACCGCAGACTTTATATCGCCCTTCAAGTCAAATTTCTTCAAGAAGGTCACAGAAGGACCTCTTTGTTTGTTAGGGGAACAGATCCATTTTCCTTGATTCATGTTGATTTCTCCTTTTTCAGAGAGCCGCCACACCCACGGCTCTTTCATATGCTTGTTTGTAAAATTCTTCCGCACTCCACGATGCGTAGGTATCGTGGGTATGCTTTCCCGGTTTATTTTTGTCGGTCAGTTCAAAGGTAAGGATTCCCTTATATCCATCTCGACGAATCCGATCCATGATTCCCTGCCAATTGGCTTGCCCGTCAAAGGGCAGGAGATGAAGATCATCGTGCCAGGTGACCACCTGCGGATTTTCCATGCCGAGATTGTCATTGAAATGAGTAGCGATCAGCTTCTTGCCGTATTTCGCCATCACGTCCTCGCTGAAATTGTAGCACATCTCGTGTCCCGTATCCCAGCAGAAGCCCACCGAAGGAAGCTCGCCGAAGCGATCCATGATCGCATCCAGATATTCGATCCCCTCCACGTTTTCAAAAGCAAGCTTCACGCGGGTCTTATCCGCTTCCTCGATCAATCGGGAAAAGCGGCGAAGTCCCAATTCATTCGGTGTATGCCGATCCATGCCCTTGATGGGATGGATCACCATCACGGGAACGTCTACACGGTGACAGTCCCAAAGGCAACGGATCATTTCATCGGTAAAAGCTTCGCCCGCTTCTCCCTCATCCCAAAGGGTCTCTACGTGACCGAAAGGAGCGTGGATGGATTGATAGATCAACCCAAGACGGGCAATCTCATCTGCCCACTTTTCTGTGGGAGAACCGTCCTTCCAGCAGGTAAACACGCCGTCAAAGCCTACGTTTGCGATGATCCGAAATGCCTCGTACATTTCCACATTTTGCTTTGCCTCGGCATTGACCGCCAATTTATATGCGTTCATTTATCTCTCCAGCCATGCGGCACACTCGGATTCCTTTGTATAGGTCTTTCCTGCGGAGGAGTAATCGATCAGACGAACCACCTCGCCGTCCGCACGCTTCAGATTGATGAACATGCGGGCATCGGGGATCTCCATGAAGAGTCCCTCGTTCTTCTCGTAGGGCACGTATCCGTCCGCGTCAAATGCGGGAGAAACACTGTCGTGGAGGTAGTCACCCAGTCTTGCATCCTTGGCAAGCAGTACGGGGCCGATGGCGTATGCCGCATACTTCTCCGCATCGGGGCCATCCGCATAGGGAGGCAGAATGCGACGCATACGGTCATCAAAGTGAACCTCGATCACGTCACCCTCGGAAAATTCACGCTTCACGGTCATGTAGTGACCCTGAACCGAAAGCTCCTCGCCGCAGATCTTCGCAACCGTCCGCTCACTCCATTCGGGGATACGGAAGGAAAGGGCGCCAATGGAAGGATCCCATTTTTCAACCGTGACCTTAACGTCCGTGGAATAAGGGTAGTTGGTATCCACACGAAGGACAGCCTCGGCACCCTTGGTAGTGGTCACATGAACCTTACCGCCAATGTAATACTGGAAGCAAAGTCCCTTTTCGTTTTCCATCACGGAAATGCGTCCCATGATTCCCATTCCCGCAGAACCGATACAAGCGCAGCAGCCGTAGAAGGTATGATCATCAAAGAACTTCTGTCCGCCGATCTTTCTGCCGCGGATATCTGCGGTCAGAGGGCTATAGCTGTCGAAGGGCATGAGAGTAAAGCTGGGAACCCAGTTCTTCTCTTCTCCGTCCATACGCTCGTGATTGATCTCGGGCGGAACCACCTGATGGGTATTGAATGCGCCAAGATACGCGTTAACGAAGGATTGCTCGATGGCATCGGCAAAGGCACGGTCTCCCGTCAGGCGAAGAAGCTGATGACAGGTCTTCATCCAGGTAACGGTGACGCAGGTCTCCTGCATAATGCCCATTGCCTGAGAATAGTCCGCAGGCTTTGTTTGCATCTTGGCGGAGTTGTCAAACAGCTCGTGGGTACATCCGCAGCAGCCAATCACGGTTACGTCGGTCTCCAGCACCTTGTAGCCGAAACGGATAGCGGCATCACGGTATTTTTCAATACCCGTCACACGGTAGTATTCCATCAGACCCTCAAAGCAGGACATCATTTCGTATGCTTTTACCTGCGCATACTCGAAAGGAGCCTTCTCATCGGCATAAGCGGTATCGAAGATATTCTCATTTCTGCACGCGCCCTCGGATACGATGTACTCGGCATAGTCCAGATACTTACTCTCACCCGTAATATTGTAAAGACGAACGTAGGGCTCCAAAATAGAAGAGGAGTTCAGACCGCCCCAGTTTGCGGTTGCCTTCGTCACGGGGGTCTTGCCCTCGGACTCGGGTCCGATAAACTGCATGATGTAGTCGGCGTGCTTCTTCATCGCCTCAACGATCTGCTCAGCAAGTGCCTCATCACGGCAGATCTCCAGATAATACTGCAGACCGAGCAGAACGTACTTTCTGCCCCACAGATCCAATCCGTTGAATTCATATTCCAGGCTGTAGGTGGTAATTCTGCCCTTTTCGTCCTGGGTAGTCAGCAGATCCTTCACCGAAGCAGTCAGGATCTCATAGAGATCGTCGTCTTGGGAGTAGGCGCAAACGAGAGCGGCCCCGCGCATCATCTTACCCCAATATTCGCTTCTCCAGCCGTTATGATAGCGCTCGGCTTTTTTATCATCCACACCGTAAATACGGAACTGCGCAACAAACTTTTTCCAAAGCCAAGTGTCAAAGAGCTGAATTCTCTTGACAAAAATGGTATCCTTGCCAAAATAGCTGCTCGGTGCAAACTCATAGTCGAGCTTAGCCGCTACAGCCATTTTGTCTCGCTGTCCGTTTTCGCCACCGCGAAAGACACGTTCCTTCATTCGTTCGGTCATAACCAATCTCCTTTTTATAATTTTTGATGATTTAATTATATCAAAATTTCCCTTGCTTTTCTATTCTCTTTTTTTACTTTTTTGTTGCATTTTTTTACATGTTTATTGTATCATAGATTTAGATACTTTGCAAGTTTTTTGAATAATTTTGCGTAAAAACAGGTCCTTTTCGGCGGAAGCAAGCCCCCGCCCTACGTAATATGGGATTTTTTCGTACGAACGATCGCGTTCCCTTCTTTTGTAGGGCGGGGACTTGCTCCCGCCGTGTCTATTTATTTAATGATTGCTCAAATTCCACGTAGCGAATCCCATAGGGAGGAAGAACAACCCTTTCGGTCAGGGCCTTCGTTTCGTAGCATTCCTTTCCAAGATCGGTTGCCTTGACAGTCCCGGTCTGGAGATCCGCCCCCTTGACCGAAAGAAAAACTTCCCTTTCCTCGTCTTTGTCATTGACCAACACAAAGGCTCGCTTTCCCTCTCCTTTTGCCGCCATCACGTAAAGGTCCTCGCCATCCGCCTCGCTAAGGCATTTCTCTCCCAAGTGATACAGCTGACCGAAATAATAGAATGCATAATAGGTTCCCGTCACACCATGAGTGTAGGGATTAAAAATTCCGCAATATCCCGAGCGCTCTGCCGCGTCATAGTACATGCACATATCGGTAGGAGTACCGTGTAGGGCAATCATCATAGCAAGTACGTCAGCGGGATCTCCTCGCTTATTACCGCGAGTCCCCTTCGAGGGATTCCACTCGTTCAAGAACACCTCACAGTCGCCAAATCCGTAGGCAGAAAGACGCTCCTTGGCATAGTTGGCATAGATCACATTCCGTTTTACATCGGCATAGCTATGCCACGAGAAGAAGTCCATGACACTTCCGTGTTCCTTGGCATACGCCAAAAATTCCTCAAAAAATTCCAAAAAATATTCCTTTCTCGGAGAGGAATTCGCGGCCTTTATAAAGGTATTGGTCAAGGCATAAAAGCCGCAGGACGCGTATCCGCCGATCTTCAGATGAGGAAATTTCTTTTTCAGATGCTTGGAGGTAACATCGTACAGCTCAAAGAACTGCTCCTTGGTTCCCTTCCAGCAAGGGTTGTCCGCGATCTCCGGCTCGTTGTCGGGCTCGTTCCAGATCTCCCAGTAATCCAGATCCATATGAAATCCGTTTGCCCATCCCTCATTGTAGTGCAGGATGATATGCTCGCAGATCCTTGCCCACTTCTCGAAATCCTTGGGCGGATAGATATTATATGCTTTGATTTTATGGTAATTTTCAATAGTTGCCCCCAGTCGATAAAAGGGCTTAATTCCCTTTTCCGCCATTCCCGAAAGAAGCACGTCGGTGAAGGCGAAGTCATAGGATGCGGGATCGGTCTCGTCGGCATCAAAATTCGGGAATACGTTGGCAATGTCTACGTAACAGCCTCCACCGTAAGGTCCACCCGTATCATGCAGACGGGCATACGGAATATATGCCTCCGACATACGATCAAGGCCTCCGTAAAAGTCATAAGGCAAGCTTTGCACGTTGTTGACGGCATGCATGGGCTTCACCATCCCCACCGTTTTTTCGAAATCAATCAGAATATGATCCATGGAAATTGCTCCTTTCGTTTCTTCCTTCTCATTATAGACGACGTATTTCTTTTTGTCAAGATTTTCGACCAAAAACCTTGAAAAAAAGGAAGGAATGTGGTATGATATTACACGAAATAAAATAAAAAAAGGAAACGAATATGGATATTCTTTCACCAACCATCAATCAAATGATTTTTCTGTTTGCTTTCATCGTGCTTGGCTTTATTCTGGCGAAGATCAAAAAGCTGCCGAAGGAAGCGGCAACCATCCTCTCCAAGCTGGAAAATATGATCTTCATTCCCTGTCTTGTCATGGGAACCTTTATCAAGAATTTTACGGTGTCTACCCTCTCCTCCGCATGGAAGATCCTTCTGTTCAGCCTTGTATTGGAGATCGCAATCATTTTCATTACCATTCCGATCTGCAAGCTCTGTGCCAAGGATCGCTTTACTCAGAAGATCTACACCTACGGATTGGGCTTTGGTAACTTCGGCTTCATGGGCAATGCCATTGTACTGGCAATCTTTCCTTTATTCTTTACCGATTACATCATCTTTACCCTTCCTCTCTGGACCTTGATCTACGTTTGGGCAGTTCCCGCACTCTTGATGGATACCCCCGAGGAAAAGACCTCCTTGAAATCCCGTCTGAAGCCCTTGATCAATCCCATGTTTATCTGCATGATCATCGGTATGATCATCGGTATCTCGGGCTTGACCCTTCCCGAGAAGATCGTGGAGGTCATCACCGTATCGGGCGACTGTATGTCTCCCATTGCCATGCTCCTGACGGGTATCACCCTCGGTAGCATCAGCCTCTCCGGCACCTTGAAAAGAAAGAGCATTTACGTAGTCACCGTCCTTCGCCTGTTAGTATATCCGCTGGTAGCGCTGGGCATTTTCGCACTGCTTTCCATTTGGTTTGAGATCCCCGCGGTTTACGTGGTCTGCACGGTCTGCGCGCTTGCCATGCCCTTGGGGCTCAATACCATCGTAGTTCCCGCCGCCTACGGAAAGGATACCTCCACCGCCGCAGGCATGGCGTTGGTCTCCCACCTGGCATCCATTGCCACCATCCCCGTGATCTTTGTACTTCTCGATATGATCCTTGCATAAACATAAGAGCCGTTGCTTGAAGCAACGGCTCTTGTTTTTTAGTTCTTCGGTTTCAGGAACACCTCAATGACGGGATCAACGGTATGGAACACCGATCCGGGCATGAAGATGGTAAACTGGGGGTCCATGGGAGCGCCGTCGGGACCGTGGGGATAGCGAGTCTCATACTGATAGATCTCGCTTCCGTCGGACAAAAGCTGCATATAATCGATTCTGTCCTCAAGTCCCTTCACCACCAAGCGGTGGAAGGGGAAATCCAAAAGATGGATATAGAGTCTGGTTCCGTCCTCGCTCTGCGTCAGCTCCACTCCGGGGGGAACCTCAAAGGAATCCTCCGCCATGGTACAGCCGTAGATCGACCGTCCGTTATACTTGATCCAATCGCCGTATACCTTCAGTGCGTCCTCGGCACGGGAATCAAAATAGCCGCGGGAGGTAGGACCTACGTTCATAATCAGATTTCCGCCTCTTGCTACCGAACGGATCAGCATATCGATCAGCATCTTCGGGGTCTTCCAGGACTCCTCGTCACGGAAGTATCCCCAAGAGCCCGAGAAGGTCTGGCAGGTCTCCCAGGTAACGTAATTGCCGTTCTCGTCCTGGGGAATCTTAAAGAGATTGTAGTTGGATTGCTCGGGGGTCACCAGATCCTGAGGAATTCCCAGGCGGTCATTCAGAATGATATGAGGCTGAAGCTTGCGGATCAGGGCAAGCATCTTGTCTGCCTCCCACTGCTCAGGCCCCTTTCCGCCACCGTACTGCATCCAATCGAACACGTCTCCGCCGCCCGTACCTGCGGGATAGGAGAAGTCGAACCAAAGAATGTCGATCTTTCCGTAGTTGGTCAGAAGCTCGGTCACTTGATTTCTCATGTACTCGGCGTACTTCTTCATATCTCTTCCCTTGTCCTGCGCCTCGGCATCGGGATCCAGACGGCGAGGATGCTTGCGGTCAATGGGAAAATCGGGATGATGCCAGTCGATCAGTGAATAATAAAAGCCAACCTTCAAGCCCTCTGCGCGGAAGGCATCCACAAATTCACGCACCAGATCACGTCCGCAAGGGGTGTTGGTGGATTTATAATCGGTGTATTGAGAATCAAACAGACAGAAACCCTCGTGATGCTTGGCGGTCAGTACGGCGTATTTCATTCCTGCCGCCTTTGCCTGTCTCGCCCAATCACGGGCATCCATCAGATCGGGATTGAAGTGGTCGAAATATTTTTGATATTTCTCTTCGGAGATCTTTTCTCTCTCCTTGATCCACTCATGTCTTGCTGGAAGTGCATAGAGTCCGAAGTGAATGAACATACCAAAGCGGTCATGAACAAACCAATCGGTCTCTCCAATGGTTTTTATACGGGGATATGTACTCATTTTTCCGGTCTCCTGTTAGTTTTTCTTGTAAAGCGCGCCGTAGGTTGCGCAAGCTCTGTAATCCTGACCTTCCTTATCCATACCGAATGCATTCCATACGGCGGGACGGAAGATCTTTTCTTCGGGTACGTTGTGCATACAAACGGGAATGCGCAGCATGGAGAAGAGGGTGATCAGATCGGCACCGATGTGACCGTAGCTGATGGCACCGTGGTTAGCACCCCAGTTGTTCATTACCTCATACGCGGTCTTGAAAGCACTTCCCTCCTTGCCGTCGCAACGGGGAGCAAACCAAGTGCAGGGCCAGGTATAGTCGGTTCTCTTCCAAAGAATATCGTTTACATCCTCGGGAAGCTTCACTGTCCAACCCTCGGCGATCTGTGCCACGGGTCCAAGACCCTTTACAAGGTTGATACGAAGCATGGTACAGGGCATTTCCGCCTCGGTTACAAAGTGGGAGGAGAATCCGCCTCCGCGGAAATAGCCGGTATCGGCAGGACACCAATCAGATGCGCCAAGAATTGCCTTTGCGTCCGCATCGGTCATATCAAACCAAGGCTTAACGATTGCGTTTCCGTTTTCATCGGTTGCCTTACCGTTGTAGTCCAGAGCAGCCGCACCGGAGTTAATCAGGTGAATAAATCCGCCTGCCTCCTTTGCCTTGCCCTCCAGCTCATAATTTGCCGCCTTCTTCAGCGCCTCGGGCGACCAATAGGTGCGCACGTCGGCAAAGAGCTGCGCGCGATTGGTCAGCAGCTTCATCAGCAGCATGGAGGCTCCGTTGAGGGTATCGTTCTCGGTTGCCAGCACATAGGGCTCACGGATACCATTCCAGTCAAAGGAGGTATTGAGAATCGACTCGGTAAAGTCTGCGTTGGGATAGAAATCGGTCCACTGTCTCTGTCCCTGGAAGCCTGCGGCAATCGCATTGTGTCCAACCTTTTCCTCCTCGCATCCCTCTGGAAGCTTGTCGTTTCCGCACATCAGGTCCTTAACGATGATGGCGCACTTGACCGTGAACTCCCAGTCCTTCTTCTTCTGTTCGTCAGACTTACGAATCCACTCGGGATTCTTTTCAAATCCTTCGGGACAAAATTCCTTGGTCCAAGCCATGGCACGCTCGAACTCTTCCTTGTCGTAAATGCCCTCTTCCATACGACGGATCACCTCGACCTCGTCTACCGACTCCACACGCATACCAAGATAATCCTCGAAGAAGTTGGGATCGATCTGAGAACCGGCAATTCCCATACAAAGAGAACCGATCTGCAAATAGGACTTTCCGCGCATGGTAGCAGCGGCAACAGCGGCTCTTCCGAAGCGCAACAGCTTCTCCTGTACGTCTGCAGGAATTTCGGTCTCGTCACAGTTCTGCACGTCATGACCGTAAATACCGAAGGCAGGAAGTCCCTTCTGAGCATGAGCTGCCAGAACTGCCGCAAGATAGACGGCACCGGGACGCTCGGTTCCGTTAAAGCCCCAAACACCCTTAATGGTATCGGGATCCATATCCATCGTTTCCGAACCGTAGCACCAACAGGGGGTTACGGACAGAGTGATGGCAACACCCTCTCTTTTGAACTTCTCGGCACATGCCGCGGTCTCGGCAACTCTACCGATGGTGGTGTCAGCAATCACCACACGAACAGGGGTTCCGTCCGAATAACGAAGATTTTGGCGAAACAGCTCCGCCGCACTCTTTGCCATGTTCATGGTCTGCTCTTCCAAGGATTCACGAACCTTGAGCGCGCCTCTTCTTCCATCGATCGTAGGACGGATACCAATGGCGGGATACTCGCCAACATAACGGTTACTCATACTCTTTCTCCTTTTCTTTTTTTATTTTTGAAGACAGGTCTTGACTTTATCTTTATTTTATCATATAATAAAAAAAAATCCATTGATTTTTGTATGCGAAAATATGGAGAAATGTATCAATGAAACTGTTACCAAATCAAAAATTGACCTATGCTGAGCAAAGAGTCCGCTTAGAAATTGCCGAAATCAGTTATGGACTTTTAGACTCCGAGTGGGAACATGAGGATCTTCGTGCCGCATTCACCCGCGTTTATATCCCTCTGGAGGGAGAAGGATTTATCCGAGTCAACGGAGAGAATATCTGTCTCTGCCCCGGCAATATTTATGTCGTTCCCTCGGAACTGAGCTTTTCCTGCTTTTGTCCCGAAAAGCTCAATAAGATCTATATTCATCTGACCTTGACCAAGCCGGACGGAGTAGACGTTTTTGCGGGGATTCCTTTCTGTATGATCCTAAAAAACTGTGAAGCACGTTCTCGTGAGATCGAGGCACTTTATGAAGGTAACGATATTCGCTCGGTGCTCCGTCTCAAGCTCCTGCTCTATGAAATCCTGGAGGAAGCCCTGCAATCGGTCTCACTGAACAACGAGCATATCAAGAGCTATTCGGAATACACAAAGAGGGCGCTCTCTTATATTGACACCCATCTGAATGCCACCATGACCATCAACGAGATCTCCTCTGCACTTTTTATTTCCAAGCTGGTTCTTCAAAAGCATTTCAAGATGGACTTAGGAAAGCCCATCGGAAAATATATCGATCAATGTCTCATGGCACGGGCAGAGCGAGAGCTGCTCGACCGTTCTCTTTCCATCAAAGACATCAGCGAACACCTCGGATTTTGCGATCAATTTTATTTTTCAAGAAAATTTTCCGAGCATCACGGTGTCAGCCCCAGACGGTTCCGACAAATGCATAACATATAAAAAGCGGAGAGGTGAACCTCTCCGCTTTTCATTTTACGCGTTATGAATGCCTAATTTGGCATCGGAATTTTCCGCATCAAGAGCATATTTCTTTGCTTTTCTGTACTCGAAGAATTTCAGAGCCACCTGCTCAAAGAGCGCATAGGACAGGACGTCCTCTTCCTGCTCCATATAGGGCTTGATCTTTTCGCGAAGCTCATCCAGCTCGGGCGCCAGCTGATCGGCGGGACGGCAGGTGATCCGCTCGGCATCGCCGATGATCTTCTTGGCGAAGGCATCGTCAATCTCCACAGGAGTCTTACCGTACTGACCCTGAACCAATCCCTTGAATTCCTTGGTCACCATCTTATAGCGCTCGCCGCCGATGATGTTGAACACTGCCTGAGTACCAACGATCTGAGAGGAAGGCGTAACCAAAGGCGCATATCCCGAATCGGCGCGTACACGCGGCACTTCCTCCAGCACGTCAATGAGCTTATCCGACTTCCCTGCCTGCTTTAGCTGAGAAACAAGGTTCGACAGCATTCCGCCGGGAACCTGATAGATCAGAGCATTCACGTCAACCTTCAAGATCTTGGGATCCAACTGACCGCTTGCCAGATACTTCTCGCGCATGGGAGCGAAATACTTGGTGATCTCGTCGAGCTTGCCAAGATCGATTCCCGTATCGTACTCGGTTCCCGCAAGGGTTGCCACCAAGGACTCCGTAGGAGGCTGAGAGGTACCCATTGCCATGGGAGAGATCGCGGTATCCACCACGTCCACGCCTGCCTCGATTGCCTTGAGAAGGGTCATAGAAGCAAGTCCGGAGGTATAGTGGGTATGGAGCTGAATCGGAACCTTCACGGTCTCCTTCAGTGCCTTCACCAGCTCATAGGCGTCATAGGGCTTGAGAAGTCCCGACATATCCTTGATACAGATGGAGTGGGCGCCCATATTCTCCAGGGTCTTTGCGTAGTTGGTGAAATACTCGGTGGTATAGATCTTATTTTCGGGATCGGTGGTGTAGCAGATCGCCGCCTGTACGTGACCCTGCTCCTTGATGGTCGCCTTGATGGCGGTCTCCAGGTTTCTGGGATCGTTCAATGCGTCAAAGATACGAAGAATATCAATGCCGTTTGCAATGGACTTCTGCACAAAATACTCTACCACATCGTCGGAATAGTGACGGTAGCCGAGAATATTCTGTCCGCGGAAGAGCATCTGCAGCTTGGTATTCTTCACCTCTGCACGGATCTTGCGGAGTCTCTCCCAGGGATCCTCATTGAGGAAGCGCAGGCAGGAGTCAAAGGTTGCTCCGCCCCATGCCTCAAGGGAGTGATATCCGATCTTGTCAAGCTTCCCGAGAATGGGAAGCATATCTTCTGTTGTCATTCTCGTTGCGATCAGCGACTGGTGCGAATCGCGGAGAACGGTTTCTGTAATTTTAACTGCCATTTTACGTATGACCTCCTGTATTTATCAACCAAACATGGACAGGAACACACCTGCCGCCACAGCGGATCCGATAACACCTGCCACGTTGGGTCCCATTGCGTGCATCAAAAGGAAGTTGGAGGGATCCTCCGCCTGTCCCACCTTCTGAGAAACACGCGCCGCCATGGGAACGGCGGACACACCCGCGGAACCGATCAAGGGATTGATCTTTCCTCCGGAGATCCAGTTCATCACCTTTGCGGTGATCAGACCACCACAAGTGGAAATGCAGAATGCGACCAATCCAAGCGCAATGATCTTCAAGGTCTCGGGACGCAGGAAGTTTGCCGCACTTGCGGTCGCTCCCACAGTGATTCCAAGAAAGATCGTAACGATATTCATCAGTTCGTTTTGAGCAGTCTTGGAAAGACGGTCTGTCACGCCGCAAACGTTAAGAAGGTTACCGAACATCAGGCATCCAACCAACGGAACCGCGTCGGGAATAATGAGTCCCACCACAAAAGTAACTACGATGGGGAACAGAATCTTCTCGGTCTTTGTTACCTGACGAAGCGTCGTCATGCGAATCTGACGTTCCTTTTTGGTGGTAAGTAGTTTCATAAAGGGAGGCTGAATCATAGGGATCAGCGCCATGTAGCTATATGCCGCAATGGCAATTGCTCCAAGCAAAGCGGGAGCAAGTGTTTTGGTCACAAGAATTGCCGTAGGACCGTCCGCACCGCCAATGATTCCGATGGATGCTGCTTCTTCGGTAGAAAAGCCCAAAAGAAGTGCGCCCGCAAATGCCACAAAGACACCCATCTGTGCGCCTGCGCCAATGAGCAAACTCTTGGGGTTAGCGATCAAGGGGCTGAAATCGGTCATCGCACCGATACCGATAAAGATCAGGCAAGGATAAATACCCAGCTTGACACCGAGGTAAAGCAGGTCAAGCAATCCACCCTTTTGGATCACCAGTCCGTAGTTTACAGAGGTCGAAACCTCAACCAACGCATCATGGATCTCCTGTGTAAATGCCATTCCCGATTCTGTAATCCCCTTGAAGTAATTCTCCACGGGAACTCCCAGCTCTCGAAGCGATTCAAATTCTTCAAAGGACATCCAACCGTCCTGAAATGCCTCGGTCACGCCGACGGACGGAATAAAGAAATCCAAATGGAACATGCCGCTACCGGGAAGGTTGGTCAAAAGCATACCGATTGCAATGGGGAGCAGAAGCAACGGCTCAAATCCCTTGACGATCGCCAGATAGACGAGGACAAAGGAAATGGCAAACATGATGAGCGTCTTCCAATCTCCCAATTCCAACAGTTTGGCAATGCCTGTGGTTTCAAGAAAATTTGTTATATATTCAAGCATTTCCTACTGTTTTCCTTTCATTCAAATTCGGTTTTTAATCAGAAAATTTGTATAGGAAAATCAGTTCATGGTAACCAAAACCGCATCGGTTTCAACCGTTGCGCCCTGTGCTACCTCTACACTTGCCACGGTTCCGTCCGCAGGAGCGCAAATATCGTTCTCCATCTTCATTGCTTCCAGAACGATCAGAACGTCACCCTTCTTCACTGCCTGACCGGGCTTTACATTCACCTTCATAATGTTACCGGGCATGGGAGCCTTCACGGAGGTTGCACCTGCCGCACCTGCGGAAGCGGGTGCTGCTGCGGGAGCGGGCGCTGCTACGGGAGCGGGGGCTGCCACGGGAGCGGGGGCCGCCACGGGAGCGGGTGCCGCCACGGGAGCGGGTGCTGCTACAGGAGCGGGTGCTGCTACGGGAACTCCGCCTGCTACCTCTTCTACATTAACTACATAAGTTACACCGTTTACAGTAATGTTATACGTTTTCATTTGAATATCCAACCTTTCTTTCATCAAATTCATTAAATGTCTTGCAGAATTATCGTTTTGCGTTCCAGGCGCGTCCGCCGCTTGCTCTCTTGAAGGAAACCACACGGAACTCTCCCGTGCTTCCCTCAGCCGCTCTGTATGCGGAAACCGCGGCGGTAATGACCGCTATCAGCTGTTGATTTTCCTCTTCTTGATATGCTTGAATGCTTGCGGCAATGACCGCCTGAAGCGTATCGTCCGGCTGGGAAGCGGAATCTGAAGCAGCTGCTTCCTTGGATTCATGTTTCAAAGGAGTAGCGCTCTTCTTCGATCCGGAAGCCTTGGGGGAAAAGACCAATTTGAAGATCGACAACACTCCCCACAAAATTGCCAAAACGGCAAAGACCATGCCTATACCCAGTACAACCGTCTGCCACATGGTTGTTAGTGTCTCAGCATCGGTTGTAAACAAGGAAAGTGAGCCGGGAGTTAATAATTTCACCATCATAGAACCTCCAATCAAAGAGGCATGTTTGCATGCTTGCGGGAAGGTGTACCCTCCGCCTTGGCTACCAGCATATTGAGAGCCGAGGCAATTCTGGCGCGAAGCTCTGCGGGCTCAATGACATCGTCAATCTCACCTGCATCCATGGCAGCTGCCGCAGATGCGCAGGTCTCCTTCCATTCCTTCTCGACCTCTTCTCTGCTCTTCTCACCCACCTTATCGTTCCACACAAAGGCAACCGATGCCTCAGGAGAAAGAACGCTGACGCATGCGGTAGGAAGAGCCAATGCCATGTCAGCACCGACCGATTTAGAGCCAAGCAAAGTGAATGCCGCACCATATGCCTTACCGATCACCACAGTAACCTTGGCATTTTCGGATGCCGTATACGCATAAGCAAGTCTCGCCAATTCAGAAGCATATGCCGCATTCTCCGCCTCAGCGGAAATATCCAAGCCCTCGCTGTCAACCAGCGTCACAAGAGGAAGTCCGAAGCTATCGCAGAAGGAGATCAGCTTTGCGGCGGCTCTTGCCAGCTTAATATCCAGAATACCGTTCGTTGCGGGATTGGATGCGATCACACCGCTGACAACTCCGCCAAAGGAAGCAAATCCGAGATATGCCTTGTCCGTATAGGTTTCATACAAGCGGATCGCCTTTCCGTCATCTGCCAGAGTCGCGATCAGATCGGCAACCTCGTACGATTCTCCGTTTACGGCAACTGCGCGGTTGGCATCGTCTGCTGTCTCCGCCATTGCGCAATCCGCATTGTTCTGGGGCAGAGTCACCACCAGCTCGCGTACGAACGCAAATGCCTCGGCCTCGTCCTTTGCCTCATATGCGGAAAGTCCCTTCGCAGTTGCGGGCTCGGTCTTTCCTACCACAAAGGGAGCATTCACAAAGAACTTAGAACGATCCTTCACGGTGATCACCAAATCAAACATAGATGCCGCTACTGCGGACGAGCCTCCGCAAACACCGTCGATCAGAGCGATCTGAGGGATCACACCCGATGCGTCCGAAATATGTTTCATCAAACGTCCATATGCGGCCAGTGCCTCCGCACCGTCATAGACCACAGCACCTGCGCTGTCGAATACGCCGATCACAGGCGCGCCGTTTTTCATCGCCAAGGAATAAAGCGATGCTATCTTCTTTACGTGTCGCTCGCCGAACGCGCCCTTGGTTCTTCCGCTGTCCTGAATGAAAGCAAACGCAAGCTTTCCTTCGACCGCTCCGTATCCGCAGACGACACTCTCAAACTCCTCACGAGCATCGGCTCGCTTGGTGTAAGCGCCGATCTCAACGAAGGTTCCCGAATCAAACAGAGATTCCAATCTTGCCTTCGACAGACCGTACGTTTTTTCGTCATTTTGTACCATAAATCCGCCTCCGTTTTGTGCATTTACGAGAGTAATTTTTGATCAAATTTCAATCAAATCATTCTCCCCCGATTATACTCTTATTCTATCAAAATCCAAACAAGATTTCAAGAATTAGAAAAATTTAATTTGTTAATTTTTCATGAACATCCATTATATTCCTCTCTTTTTTCTCATAAGAATGAAGTAAGATCAATGATGCGAGGTGTACTATGACACGCAAAAAATCTTCAGCTCCTGCTTCGTTCGGTGCCCGGATCCTCCGAAGCGCCATCAGCACGGGAATCTCCTTTGCCGTTTCACTCCTTTTGTGCGTTCTTTCCGCTCTTTTCTGCATGCGGTTATCCGATCCCCTTTCTGCTACCGCGGCAGTTGGAACGGGGGTTTCCTTTCTTGGATATTTACTTGCGGGGATTCTAAGTGCTCGGAGAACTGATGGTTCTGTTCTTTTATCCGGGATCCTTCCCGCCACAATGCTTTCGTGCTTCCTTCTACTTGTCGGATGGATTACCGATGG
>JAFVRI010000225.1 GCA_017504335.1 Clostridia bacterium | reverse complement strand
GGTGGTAGAACCGTTGGATCTGGCGTCGTTTCCAGCATCCTTGCATAAGTTGTTGCAATGAAATTTTTTCAGCGCCGAGAATGAATATTCTCGGCGCTGATTTCAAATAATCCAAAATCTTTGGGGATTGGTGAAATTCCATACCGGCGGTGAAAGCCCGCGAACACGACCCGAAAAGGGAAGTGCCGAACAGGTGAGATCCCTGTGCCGACGGTAAAGTCCGGATGAGAGAAGATAGCGAAAGATCCCCGAATGCCAAGCATTCGGTTTTTTTACATCTGCATACTGTCTTCTCCCTTGCATTTATTTTTACATAAAGGGAGAAATCGAATATGAATTCCGCAAAAATCAAAAAAATGACAGCCACCGCCGTGTTTTGCGCATTGGCGTTTGTGCTGACCTACATCAAAATTCCCGTGCTGTTCCTTTCCTTAGAGGTCAAGGATGCTGCGATCGTGTTGGCAACCCTGTTGTTCGGTCCGATCGAAGGCTTATTGATTGCCATTGTCGTTCCGTTTCTTGAAATGATCACGCATAGTGGCACGGGTATTTACGGTTTTGTTATGAATGTACTGTCATCGGTAACCTTTTCTATGGTTGCAGGGATGATTTACAGATACAGAAAAAGCTTTTACGGAGCCATTGTTGGTTTGGTTTCGGGGGTGATGGCGGTAACCGCTGTGATGCTGTTGGCAAATCTTTTGATTACCCCTTATTACATGACGTTTAAGGGAAGTCCCACATCCATGGGAGACGTAGCAAAAATGATTCCCACCATTTTGTTGCCCTTTAATTTTGTCAAGGCAACTCTGAACGGAGCCATCGTATTGCTTTTGTACAAGCCCCTTTCCACGGTACTGAATGGAACCGGATTTTTGCCCCGTTCCGTAAGCAATGAGCGGAAGGCGGAAAACAATTATCTTCGTTCCATACTTGTTTCGGTGATTGCTGCGGTTATTATCGCAATTTCCTTTGTGATTGTATTTTTTGTTTTGAAGTAAAAAAGGAGAAGAAAATGAAAAAGAAATTCGTTTGGTTGTCACTTGCTTTGGTATTGATTCTTTGTCTTTCTCTCGTATTAGTTTCATGCGGTTCCGAGCAAGCCGAGGGTGAGCCCGTAGAGGAAGAAGGATTTTTGAGTCGCATAACAAACAGCATCAAGAATTTCTTTTTGGAAACCGTGGGAAAAGAGTGGTGCGTATTTTTCTGTTCCATGATCCCGATCATCGAGCTTCGAGGAGCGATCCCCATGGGCTTTGCGTTTGAGATGCCGTTTTGGCTGACCTATCTGCTGAGTGTGATCGGCAACATGCTTCCTATTCCGTTTATTCTTCTTTTCATCAAAGTGGTCTTGAACTGGATGGGCAAATCCAAGGTGAAGTTCTTCAATAAGGTTGCAGGCTGGCTCAATAAAAAAGTGGAAAAGAACCGCGATAAGATCGCCAAATATTCCTTCTGGGGCGTTTGCTTCTTCGTTGCTATTCCGCTACCCGTAACGGGAGCATGGACGGGATCCTTGGTTGCCGCCATGATCGATATGAAGTTCTGGAAGGCACTTTTGTCCTGCTTGTTTGGTGTGATGATTGCCGGTGTCGTTATGACGGTGTTCTCCTACGGACTGCTCGGATTAATTTTTTAAAAAAATAGAAAAAACGGCTGATTTCTGTAAAAAATACTTGAAATCAGCCGTAAAGTATGATATACTGTAGTACAGTAAAAGTTTATATTGTCTTATCAAGAGTGGGGGAGAGACTGGCTCTGTGATCCCACGGCAACCTGCCTTTTGCGTAAGGTGCTAATTCCCGAAGATGAGATCCGAAAAATCTCCGGGAAACGGAGATTTTTTTATGAAAGAAAGAGGAAAAGTATGAAAAAAATGTTGTTTACATCCGAGTCCGTAACCGAGGGACATCCCGATAAGATCAGTGACAAGATCTCCGATGCGATCTTGGACGAGCTGCTTCGTCAGGATCCCATGTCCCGTGTTGCCTGCGAGACTTTCTGTACCACGGGTCTTGTTAGTGTCATGGGTGAGATCACCACCAATGCGTACGTGGATATTCAATCCATCGTTCGTGAAACGGTTCGTGAGATCGGATATACCCGTGCAAAATACGGTTTTGACTGTGATAGCTGTGCGGTGATCAGCTCGATTCATGAGCAGTCTCCCGATATCGCCATGGGTGTTAATCAATCCTTGGAGGCAAAGGAAGGAAACATGGATGACGGCCTGGATACCGGTGCGGGTGACCAGGGACTGATGTTTGGCTTCGCTTGCAATGAGACCCGTGAGTTGATGCCTCTGCCCATTTCCTTGGCGCATAAGTTGGCGCTTCGCCTGACCGAGGTCAGAAAGAACGGAACGCTGGATTATCTCCGTCCCGACGGAAAGACTCAGGTCACCGTAGAATATCATGACAATACTCCTGTCCGTGTGGATACGGTGGTCATTTCCTCTCAGCACAGTGCTGACGTGGAGTTGGCACAGATCCGTGAGGACGTGATCCGTGAGGTGATCAAGCCCATCATTCCCGAAGGATTGATGGATGCGGAAACCAAGATCTTTGTCAATCCCACGGGACGCTTCGTGGTAGGCGGCCCTGCGGGTGATACGGGTCTGACCGGTCGAAAGATCATTGTAGATACCTATGGCGGATATTCCCGTCACGGCGGCGGTGCGTTCTCGGGTAAGGATCCCACCAAGGTGGACCGTTCCGCATCCTATGCCGCCCGTTATATTGCCAAGAATATCGTTGCTGCGGGAATCGCTGACCGATGTGAGGTTCAGGTAGCATACGCCATCGGCGTGGCAAGACCTGTTTCGGTCATGATCGATACCTTTGGCACGGGTAAGGCGGACGAGAATAAGATCTCGGAAGCGGTGAACCGTCTGTTTGATCTGCGTCCTGCCGCAATCATCAAACGCTTTGACTTGCGCCGTCCGATCTACTGTCAGACCGCGGCATACGGTCATATGGGACGTGAGGACATTGATCTGCCTTGGGAAAAGACCGATATGGCAGAGGAACTGAAGAAGGAGCTGGGACTGTAAGCTCCCGCCTGTAATGATGAAGAAGCGCGGCGCGGAATCGAAAGAGATCGGATCCGCGACGCGCTTTAATTTTAAAAACGAAGGAAAGGAGACGGCCATGACAGAAGAGATCAATATGGAGGCATCCGGCCTTCAAAAGCTGGAAGGAAGCGTCGAGCGAGTGATTTATTCCAACGAGGAAAACGGATATACCATTTGTGACCTGTCGGTTTCCGAGGGAGGAGAGATCGTGACGGTTGTAGGCGTGATGCCTATGATCGGAACGGGAGATCACCTTTGCGTGTATGGAAAATGGGTTCATAACCCCAAATACGGCCGTCAGTTTTCAGCAACACAGTATGAGCGTGTCATGCCTGCCGATACAGCATCCATGCTTCGCTATCTGGCATCCCGTGCCATCAAGGGAATCGGTCCAAAGACCGCGCAAAAGATCATCGATGAATTTGGCGAGGATAGCTTTGATGTGATCGAAAATCATCCCGAATGGCTGGCAAGCATCAGAGGAATCTCCATGAAGGTAGCCATCGCGGCATCCGAAAGCTTTAAGGAGCAAGCGGGAATCCGATCGGCAATGATGTTCTTTCGGGATTATTTTGGTGTGACCACCACCGTGAAGATCTATAAGAAATGGGGTCCTCGTGCGGTGGAGATCGCCAAGGCCAATCCCTTTCGATTGTGTAATGAGATCGAAGGAATCGGCTTTGAACGAGCCGATTTTATGGCAAATGCATTGGGCTTTGAGGGGGAGAATCCCGAGCGGATTATGAGTGGTATCCATTATGTGCTACAGCAAAACGGACTGCAAAACGGTCATGTTTGTCTGCCTGAGGATCGACTCATTGAAAGTGCAGCGAAAATGCTATCGGTAGAGACTCAATCGGTTCAAGAAGCACTCAGTGCTCTTTTGAGGCAGGGAAGCGTGCATTATGTCATGCAAAAAGACCGCCGTATGATTTACGATGCAGTTGCCTATGAGGAAGAAAAATATATTGCCGAGAAGCTGGTTCGATTGGATCGGATGTGTGCCTCGGTGAGCCTGCGAGATATTGACCGATTTATTGAAATTGAGGAATCCAAGAGTGGGATTCAGTATGCGTATTTGCAAAAAAAGGCAATTTCCGATGCCTTGCGGTACGGAGTCATGGTGCTGACAGGCGGGCCCGGTACGGGAAAAACAACCGTGGTGCGCGCATTGATTCATATTTTTGATAGCATGGGGTATGATATTGCCTTGGCAGCGCCCACAGGTCGGGCAGCAAAACGGTTGTCCGAGGCGACCTCTATGGAAGCAAAGACGGTTCACCGCCTATTGGAAATGACCTATGATCCGTCGGGGCGCAATATGTTCGGACGGAATGAGCATGAGCTACTGGATGAGCAGGTGATTATCATTGATGAGGCTTCCATGATGGATAACAGCCTGATGTGTGCGTTGCTTCGGGCAATCAAGCCGGGAGCACGTCTTGTAATCATCGGGGATTCGGATCAGCTTCCTTCGGTAGGAGCGGGCAATGTTCTGCGGGATATTTTGGTCAGCGAACGGTTTGCAACCGTCCGTTTGTCGGAAATTTTCCGTCAGGCACAGGAGAGCCTGATCGTGACCAATGCCCATTCCATCAATCAAGGAAGTATGCCGAGATTGGATGTGAAGAACAACGATTTCTTTTTCTTGCCCAGAGCAAGTGACAGGGACATTGCCATGACCATTGCCGATCTCTGCAAAAATCGGTTACCCCGAACCTATGGAGAATTGGCAAGACAGGGAATTCAGGTCATTGCTCCCTCCCGAAAGGGTGAGTCGGGAACCGAGCAGTTGAATCTTTTGTTGCAGCAAGCCCTAAATCCGCCTCAAAAGACCTTGAGAGAGCATCGCTTTCGTGATCGGGTCTTTCGCAAGGGGGATCGGGTGATGCAGACTCGAAACAACTACGAGCTGGTTTGGATCCGTGTGCATGATGAAAAAACAGGAACCGGTGTGTTCAACGGCGATATCGGTGTGATCATTGAGATTCATTCTTCGGAGAACGAAATGATCATTCGGTTTGATGACCGAGAGGTGATTTACGATTTTTCTCTTCTGGAGGATCTGGAGCATGCGTATGCCATCACGGTGCATAAAAGTCAAGGCAGTGAATATCCCATTGTGATTATTCCCATGTGCTCTGCTGCATCTATGCTGCTGTCTAGAAATCTGCTTTATACGGCGGTGACCCGTGCCCAATCCATGGTAATTCTCGTAGGACGTCAGGAGATCGTTGCGGAAATGGTGAGCAATCACCGCCAAGCCATGCGGTATACGGGGCTTTCCGATTGGCTGAAGGAGCATGAAGCACAATGAAGTTTCAAGAATTTTTGGAGAGATATATTCATGTTCGTCCCTGTCCCGGGTGTACCTCCCGTGTTTCATGGGAGCATGCCGAGGATGCCTTTTGTACCGAATGCCGTGAAAAGTGGGATCGTGCCAAAACCGAAAGCTGCAAAAATTGCTTTCAAGCCTATTCGGATTGCGTATGCATGCCCAAACGACTGGAGCATGCAGGGGCACTTGTTTTGCGGAAACTTTTGCGTTATTCCTCCAAGCGGCAAAAGGAGCCGCAAAACAGAATCCTTTATGTTCTCAAGCGCAAGCCGAATCGGCGGTATAGTCGATTTTTGGCATCCGAGCTTCTGCCTCTCGTAAGGGAAGAGCTGAAGGCATTGGAGATAGAGAGCTCGGAAGCACTTCTGACGTATATTCCAAGAGGACGGAAATCTAATATCAAATATGGAACCGACCAATCCGAGTCGGTGACGCGTGCGCTTTCTGTCTTGTGCGAGGTACCGTTTGCCAATACCCTGCATCGAAAATGGGGCGGTAAGGAGCAGAAGCGGCTAAGCGCAAGAGAGCGGCAGAAGAATCTAAGACAGCTGTTTTCTGTGGAAGATCCGTCCTTGGTAAAGGGAAAGGTCGTGCTTCTGTTTGACGATGTTGTGACCTCGGGCGCCAGCATGGCAACCTGTGTTTCCCTACTGAAGAAGGCAGGAGCATCGGCGGTGCTTTGCTTTTGTGTCGCGCAAACCGAGTAAAGCCAAAAATCCCTTGGGAATGTTGAATTTCTTCTTGCATTTTCGGGGAAATCATTGTATAATATAGGTGTGTAACCAATCAAATCAATCAAATCCGAAGGAGCACTATGTTTCATTTCAAAGCAAAGCAGATGCTTGCCAAGGATATCGGAATCGATTTGGGTACGGCAACCGTTTTGGTCTATGTAGACGGAAAGGGGATCGTGCTCAATGAGCCGTCCGTGGTAGCCGTAGATAAAAATTTGGATTGCATCGCCAAGATCGGAAAGGATGCACAGGTGATGCTGGGAAGAAATCCCAGTAATATCGAGGTGGTTCGTCCCTTGCGGGACGGTGTCATCAGTCGGTACGATGTAACCGAAAAAATGATCCAGTATTTTATTCGCCGTGCTTGCGGAGGCTCTATTTTTCAGCCTCGTGTGCTGATCTGTATTCCTCTTGGAATCTCAGAGGTGGAAGAGAGAGCGGTGATGGACGCGGGAGTTCAGGCAGGAGCGAGAAAAACCTATCTGATCCACGAGCCCATTGCGGCGGCACTTGGCGCGGGAATTGATATTTTCAGCCCGACGGGAAATATGATCGTAGATATCGGTGGCGGAACCACCGAGGTGGCGGTGATTTCTCTGGGCGGAATTGTGGTATCCAAGTCTATCAAGATCGCGGGCGATAAATTTGACGAAGCCATCATGCGATACGTTCGTCGAAAATACAACATTGCCATCGGAGAGCGGACCGCGGAGCAGATCAAGCTTCGGATCGGTGCCGTGTACGAGCATCCGGAGGCAAGGACCATGCAGGTAAAGGGACGGTGCATGATTCAGGGCTATCCCAAGGAGATCACCCTCTCGTCCAAGGAAATGTTAGAGGCGATGATGGAGCCGATTTCTGCTATTATGGATGCCATCTGCTCGGTGATCGAAAAAACCCCCCCCGAATTGGTGGGAGACATTTTGAAAAACGGAATTGTCCTGACGGGTGGCGGAAGCCAGCTGTATGGATTGGATCGGCTGATGGCGGATGTGATCGAGATCCGCACCCGCGTAGCGGCTGATCCCGCTAAGTGTGTGGCAATGGGAACGGGTATGATCCTTCAATACTTAGATCGAGTTCCCGACGGTGTGGTGGATCTTTCCCGCATTAAGCAGAAGCTGTAAAACGGAGTCATCAATTTGAGACTCCGTTTTTGAATCCCATGGAAGAAAGGAGAACAAAATGCTTTGTAAAAATTTTTTGTATCCCATGCTATTGCGATACTTTGAGGAGATTTCCGCGATCCCCCGCGGATCGGGTCATGAGGAGGGAATGGTTGCGTATCTTTCCCGATTCGCAAAGGAAAGAAATCTTAGCTTTTATACCGATGAATTCAAAAACGTGTTGATCCGTTTGCCCGCAAGCGAGGGCTATGAATGCGCTCCGTCGATCCTTTTGCAGGGTCATACCGACATGGTCTGTGAAAAGAATCGGGGTGTGGAGCATAATTTTTTGACCGATCCCTTGAAGCTTTGCGTAGAGGATGGATGGCTTCGTGCCAAGGGAACCACCCTCGGTGCCGATGACGGGGTAGCGGTTGCTGCCATGTTGGCACTGTTGGACGGTGCTTCCGAGGCGCATCCCGAGCTGGAATGCCTCTTTACCTCCTGCGAGGAAGCGGGCATGGAGGGAGCAGTCGGCTTTGATTACAGCTTGATTCATTCCCGTATGATGGTCAACATGGACGGATGCGATGACGGTGTTATTTTGGCGGGATGCGCGGGTGGCTTACGCAGTCACATCAATCTGCCTGTGGAAGAAGAAGCAAGTGAAGAGCCTTGCGTTGAGATCCGTGTGGGCGGTTTGGCAGGCGGTCATTCGGGTGAGGACATTCACCGAGGACGGATCAATGCCGTAAAGCTCCTGGGGGAGATTCTCGCGCATCTTTTGGTTCTTTATAAGGATCTTCGTCTGATATCCTTTTGGGGCGGTGATAAGGATAACGCCATCCCGAGAGAGGCAGAGGCGAAAATCTGTCTTGCGGACAGAGACGGTGTGAAGCGGATCCTTTCCGAACTGGAAAAGAAGCTTCATGAAAATCTTGTGCCGGAGGATGAAGGACTGTTCCTTGCAGTGACGGATGCTCCGAGTGTGGAGAGCGTCATGGATCGTGCGTCCACCGAGCGAGTGATCTTTCTGGCAGCAAAGATTCCCAACGGTGTATTTGCCATGAATGAGGATCTGAAGGATCAGGTCTCCACCTCTCGCAATCTTGGAGGAATGTTTGCCGATATTACGGGAGCGAAGGCGATCTTTCTGTCCCGTTCCGATTATGATGAGAATATTGATTATTCCGCAGGCGAGCTGGAGTTTTACGCATCGGTTTTGCGGGGAAGCTGTCATCATTCGTATCGATTTCTCGGATGGAATTATGCCAAGGAGTCCGAAATTCGCAGCCGCTACGGGGAAGCATACCGTGCGGTCACGGGAAACGAGGCGCGTGTGGAAACCATCCACGCAGGGCTGGAGTGCGGACATATCAAACACGCCATCCCCGATATGGACGTGATTTCCGTGGGGCCCACGGTTCTCAATCTCCATTCCCCCGAGGAAACCCTGAATCTCGATTCTTTTGCAAGATTTTTCGAGATCTTGCTTGAAACCTTAAAATATCATTAAATCCAACGGCGGGAGCAAGCTCCCGCCGTGTGTTTTTTGAAAAAGAAAAGGGGCTGTCATAAGACAGCCCCAAAACTTATGGATTGATCAAAATCAAACGGGTTTCTTTTTGCCTGTGATCATCTTGATGACGAAGAGAGTTCCGATGGTCAAGAGGATACCCAAAGGCAGGCAGATGTAGATGTTCTGTACAAATCCCGCAATCACGAACATGACGAAGGAGATGGCCGCAACCGTAATGGCGTTGGGCATCTGAGTCGATACGTGATTGAGGTGGTTGCACTGTCCGCCGGCGGAGGACATGATGGTCGTATCGGAAATGGGGGAGCAGTGGTCACCGCAGACCGCACCTGCAAGGCAAGCGGACATACCGATGATCAGAAGCTCGGTTCCGGGCTCGAAGATGGCAACCACGATGGGAATGAGGATACCGAAGGTTCCCCAGGAGGTTCCCGTTGCGAAAGCGAGTACGCAAGCAACCAGGAAGATGATTGCGGGGAGAAGCGAACCGAGGGCGGCAGCTTGTCCGCTCATCAGGTCACCAACAAAGTACTTTGCACCCAGGAGCGTGGTCATTTCCTTCAGCGCGGTTGCGAAGGTCAGAATGAGGATGGCGGGAACCATGGCGATGAAGCCCTGAGGTACGCAATCCATAGACTCCTTGAAGGAGATCAGTCGGCGGCAAAGCATATAGATGATGATTGCGATCAAGGAAATAAAGCCACCCCAAGGAAGGGCAACCGTTGCGTCGGTGTTGGAGAATGCGTCGATGAAGTTCTCACCGTCCAGAATACCGCCGTTGTAAACCAAGGCGAATACGCAGAACACGATCAGAAAAGCGACGGGGAGGATCAGATCGATGACACGACCCTTGGTAGAGGGAGATTCCTCGGGAACCTCGTTCTTTTCTCCGCAGGTGTAAAGATCGTTGTTCTCAATGGCGTTCAGCTCATGGATCTTCATGGAGCCGTAGTCGAAGCTCATAATCGAGATCGCAACTACGAATACCAGAGTCAGGATCGAATAGAAGTTGTAGGGGATCGCGCTGATAAAGAGTGCAAGTCCCTCGCCCTCGGGAGCGTAGTTGGCAACTGCGGCTGCCCAGCTGGAAATGGGGGCGATCATACAAATGGGAGCGGCGGTTGCGTCAATGAGGTACGCAAGCTTTGCGCGGGAAATGCGTTTGCTGTCGGTTACGGGACGCATGACGGAACCAACCGTCAGGCAGTTGAAGTAGTCGTCTACAAAGATCAACACGCCCAAGAGGAAGGTAGCGAGCATCGCGCCCACACGGCTCTTGATATGAGTCTTTGCCCAGTTTCCAAAGGCAGCGGAGCCGCCGGCCTTATTGATCAAGGCAACGATGATACCAAGCTCAACCAGGAATACGAAGATTCCCGCTGTTCCGGAAACCGCGTTGATCAGACCGTCGCTGATCAGGGAGTCAATCGAGCCGGTAAAGGAAAAGTCTGCATTCAGGATGGCACCGCAGAGGATACCGATCAACAGGGAGCTGAATACTTCCTTGGTGATCAGCGCCAGTCCAATGGCGATGACGGGAGGAAGCAGTGCCCACAGGGTTCCGCGAACTTCACCTTCGCCACCACAGGTCTCGCAAAGTGCAGAGGCGATGGCGTCCCCTCCGCAATCGGGACAGGTAACTGTACCATTGGCGCCTCCGGTGACAGCAGCAACGACCATCAATGCTACGATCACGACGGCGGCAATCGCCAATGTGATTTTCTTTGACTTTTTCATAAAGTCCTCCTATTTTGTAAAATACAGTATAATCAT
>JAFVRI010000224.1 GCA_017504335.1 Clostridia bacterium | reverse complement strand
TTTAAAGTCGGATTTATAATCAATGTAAGCAACACGAATACCAGTATGCAAAGCAAATCCAATAACCATTGAAACCATTGAGACCCATGCGTTACTCGCGCAAGCGAGACGGAGGGATTGTAAAAGCAAAAAATTCATCGTAAAACAATCCCTCAGCCGCCTACGGCGTCAGCTCCCTTTACACAAGGGAGCCTTTAGTTTGTGCGCCCCGAAAGTCCGTCTTCTTTTCCTGACAAGCACTGCTTTTGTGGACACAAAAGCGAAGCCCCGCGCAAGGCGGGGCGAATAATTAAGGTTTTTTTGCAACTTTTTTCAGTCGATCAACAAGCACTTCATAACGAGCATCGGAACGCAAAACGGCAACTTCATTATTAATTTCCAACCATTCAAGCAGAGATTGCGAACGATTGCCGTCCGCCTCCATGATCCATCCGCCACTCGAGTATCCGCGAAGAATTGGTGAGGTGTGCGGCGCATCAAAATCATATGTATCCATATGAATAGCAAAATCTGCGCTTTTCTCCAACCACTTCCACGCTTCTTCGTAGTTCTGCTTTCTCAGATATGCGGTGCACAGAAGACTACAGGCAGCTTCACCAAGTTGGGCTTTGTATTGATAATCACCGTCAGGGAAAAGCAAGTCAAGAAAACCTACTTCTGTTTTCCATAAATGAATACTGTCTTCAAGCGAATAAATGAAGTCTCCGTTATCGTGCCTTTGAATAGCTGCACGTTCAATCATTTCGGCAGTACGGTAAAGTAAAAATGATAAATAGCCTTGAAACTCTTCGAAGTCCGCGTCACCCTTCCAACGATACCTCATAAAGTCTTCGTACGAAAAATGGGTGCGAGGCATTTCTTTAGCAAGTTTTAACATTTCATCTTTTTTTCCTGCATATCCGTAAGCAGTTCCAAGGGTATCCATTGCTTCGTATCGCGTGGTGCTATCGGTGCACTCCGCAAGGATTCGGTTGCAAAGATCAAACACCTCGTCGTATTCCTTGATACCTTTTCGAGAATATTCACACACTAACGAGTAGGCAAGGTTTTGCATGATCTTATAATCGCGCGGGAATTTTTTGTTCGCTTCGCGGAGAAGTACAGTGCGTTCAGACCCCTTTCCTTGATTGCCAAGCTCGGTTGCTTCGGTTAAATATCTTTTTATTTCTTCGTTAGTCTTTTCAATATCAATTCCAAGCAGAACATCCGATGAAACATCAAAAATATGACAGAGCGCGGGGAGTTGCGAAATGTCGGGAGCGGTACGGTCACACTCCCATTGAGAAATTGCGCGCGATGTGATTCCGAGATATTCGGCAAGCTGTTCTTGCGTTATATCTTTTTCACGGCGCAAACGTTTAATGGTAGAACCAATAGACATAATTTTGTCCTCCAAAAGTATTCAAAAGCGCTTTTGTGATTTTATTATATCAAATCACAACAAATATTCCACGAAGTATTTATTGAGATAAAGCATAGTTTCGCTTTGATTTTCAAAGTTATTATAACATAAATGTTGTGATATTGCAAGAAAAAAGACATGCCCGAAATGAACATGTCTTTTTTCGTTCAACCTGCTTTATCGCAGGTACGCCAAATCCGTCCTCTTTTTGATTACTTGTTCAACCGATTGATGATGCTTTTCATCTCGGGAAGCTTTCGCTCCATGTCGGCAACCAAGGCAAACTGGTTGCGGCAACGGTCCAGATTGTGACCGGGTCGATGAATACGGAAATAGGTATCCCCCTCTAAATAGTCGGTCAAAAAACGCATACCGCACTCAAGGGTCATCATGATCGCACCCTCGGGCAAGAGGGCAAGCTCCCCTTCGGTCAGTCTGCCTCCGCATCCCTTGAGAAATCCTTCCGCGTAGGCTTCAAAGAGCGATAGATCCAAAGAAACCTTCGAGAGATCGACCTCATCCTCGGCGGCTGTATTGGCACCGAAACGAATGGAATCTCCGAAATCGGTCACCGAAAAACCGGGCATGACCGTATCCAAGTCGATCACGCAAACGGGCGCACCCGTCTGCTCGTCAAAGAGAATATTATTGAGCTTGGTATCATTATGGGTCACACGCAAAGGAAGCGTTCCTTCCTTGTGTGCCTTCTCCAAGGTCTCACAAAACTCTCTGTGGGCAACGGCAAACCGGATCTCCTCCGAGACCGAGGCGACACGTCCGCAAGCATCCTTTGCCACCGCCTTCATCAGATTCTCATACCGCTTCGGGGTATTATGAAAATCGGCGATCGGCTCGGAAAGATTCTCCGCGGGGTATTCGGCAAGCATCTGCTGAAAAGCGCCGAAGCCCTCCCCGCAAAGAGCAAAATCCTCACTTGTCTCTACTCGATCACGGCTGACCGTTCCCTCGCAAAACTCATATACTCGCCAATAGGATCCGATAGAATCCTTAAAAAAGGCTTTGCCATCCTTGGTCAGAACGACGACCAAACTTGCGCGGGTCGCATCCTTCCCCTCCTCTTCCGCCTTTTTGCGAATAAACGAGGTCACACCGAGAATGTTCTCCATGAGCTTTTCAGGCTCGGGAAAGATCGAATGGTTCATTCTCTGCAAGATATAGCGACGGTCGGCGACCACCAAAAAGGTGTCGTTGATATGTCCGCTGCCGTAGGGCTCGCAATAGGAAGGCGTTCCCTCAAAATATGCCGCCAGCGCCTCGCCGATCTTTTTACATGCTTCTGTCCTCTCCATGCTGTCTCCTTATTTCAAACGGCCCAAGCGAGCCTCATATTCCTTCATATCAACAACCGTACCCTCGACGCGCGCTTCTTCCGCCGCATAGGCGATCAGATGATTGCGGCAGGTCTCCTCAATGGTGCAAATGGCAATGTTTCCGCGCTCACCGTTGAGACGGTTCCGTAGCGCGCGAATGATTCCCTGGTCTCCGCCGCCGTGTCCGCCGTCAATAGAATCGTCGGTCACCGCATCGGAAAGAGGAATTTCTCTGGTTTGAGAGGTGGCAAAATCGTAAAAGCTCAAGGTATCCTTCATGTCTCCGCTCAGCTCTCCCTTGGTTCCCATCACACGGATTCGACGTCCGCCCTTGTTGAACGCGCACATAGAAAAGCTTGCGGTCACACCACCCTCAAATTCCAGATTCACAGTCTGGTGATCCACCACATCGTTATCCATGCGGAACACACAGCGTCCATAATCCTTCGTACGAAGCGCTTCTTCTACCTGCTCATCGGTAGATTCCGCACCGCCCACGACTCTGCCAAAGGAGCGGTGTCTGTAATCCTTCATGTAAATCTTTTTCGCGCTGTAAATACAAGTATCCACCAAGGGGCAATCCAGACAGCGCTCGGTAGAGCCCTCGGGGGCATTCTCTTCCTTGAAGTAATAGAGTCCGCCAAAGCTGCTCACACGGGTACAGTTCTTTCCGACCAGCCATTGCATAATATCCATGTCATGGCAGGTTTTCTGCACGATCATGGGCGTGGATTTTTCGCTATTGTGCCAGTTACCGCGAACGAAGCTGTGGCTCTGGTGGACGTTGCCTACATCCTCGGCGTGTTGGATATGTACCACATCTCCGATGAGTCCGCTGTCGATCAGATTTTTCAGAGCGCGGAAGAAGGCAGTAAAGCGCAGCACGTGGCAAACCAGAACAAGAACACCCTTTTCCGTAGCGGCTCGCTCAATGGCACAGCACTCCTCGGGAGTCGCTCCCATGGGCTTCTCCAAAAGCAGGTCGTAGCCCTTCTCGATCGCCGCCATGGCGGGGGCAAAATGATCACGGTCCATGGTAGCGATCATCACCAGATCCGCAAACCTCGGACGGCTCAAGAGATCCTCCCAAGAGGTGTGGCACATATCCTCAGGGACATCATACCAATCGCGAATTCGATTTCTTCTTTCTTCAATGGGCTCGGCAACCGCCACCACGCGGAATTCCTCTCCCATCTCCTTCATAATCTTGGTGTAGCTCGTGCCTCTGCCACCGGCGCCGATCACAATCACTGTTTTCATATTCTCACTCCTGCGCTGCAGTGTAGTGCTCCGCTGCATAGAGATAATGCCGCTCAAATGCCATAATAGCCCGCTTGCTGATACTTCGGAACGGCAGCAGCATATCGAAGGCGTGAAATCCGGTTG
>JAFVRI010000223.1 GCA_017504335.1 Clostridia bacterium | reverse complement strand
GTGACAGAGACAGGCGACCGTGGGAAGAGAAATCCCGCGCATATCCACCAAGATCTCCGCCTCCCGCGGTCATCCCGCAAAGCTCCTCTACCGACAGCTCAACGGTACCCTTTTCCTCATTGTATCGCATGGCTCTCCTCCCTTCCTTTTTATTCTTCCTCTATTATATCATGCCGCCTCGGTGTCCGTCAAGAGCGGAATTTCCATATTTTTAGGGGTACCATTTTTCCCATGTCGGGATTATAATTGTAATACGAAACCACAACAAGAAAGGATACATCCTATGGATATGATTATGATCAGCGACCGTAAGCTCAAGGTCATGCTGACGCGGGAGGATCTGGACGGCTACGGGGTGGCTACCGAGGATCTGGATTACGCCAACACCGATACCAAGCGGATGCTATGGGATCTGCTCAGTCTCGCCAAAAAACGGGTTTCCTTCCATACCGACGGTCACAGAGTTCTGCTTCAGATCTTTCCCTCCCGTGACGGAGGCTGTGAGATCTTTGTCAGCAAGCTGGGCGATCTGCCGCGCAAGGATTCCGACGCGCCCGCCGATCTGTACGCCGAGCCAATTCTCCATTGCAAGTGGGAGCATCGAAGTGATTCTCTTCCCCAACGAACGGGAGCCTTCCGATTTGAAACCATGGATTGGCTTCTGACGGTCTGCCGACGGCTCTTTGATATCGGCTACGGTGGGGAGAGTGCCGCCTATGCGGGGGACAATCACTCCTATTATCTTCTTCTGGACGGAATGGACACCACGGGCTATCTTCCCTTGGATGAGTTTTCCTTCATCAGGGAATACGGAAGCGCCGAGTCCGCTGAGGGCACCTTACATTTTTTGTCGGAGCACGGCACACCCATCTGTCTTTCCGACGCGGTCGGAATTCTCGGTTCTCTTTAACCCACAAGGGGGAGGATGCATATACTGAAAGGGAAATCATAATAGAAAGGAAGCGCTGTCTATGAATGACCCCGCAATGACTCCCTCCACGGGCTTTTTGGTTGTAAAGGTATCCACCGCCCAAGGAGCCATTCCCTTGGAAAATGCCACGGTCAACATTCGAGGAGGAAGTGCCGAGGACTCCGGTATTCTCTACTCTCTCCGTACCGACCGAGACGGAAAAACCTCTCCCGTAGCTCTTGCCACACCCTCTCTCTCCCAATCCGAAACTCCGCAGGGAGACACTCCCTACTCGGTTTATCACGTGGATGTGTTTCTGGATGGCTATCAGCCCCTCTTCTTCCATAATGTTCCCATCTTTCCCTCCATCATTTCGGTTCAGCCGGCGATTATGATTCCCGATCCCGCTTCTCCTCTGTAACCAAAAGGAGGCAACATGAATCAGAATCTTCCCGTGATTCCCGCAACCATCACTGTACATTTGGGCGCTCCCAACGAGGCGGCTCCCAATGTAACCGTTCCCTTCGTGGAATACATCACCAATGTGGCGTCCAGCGAAATCTATCCCACCTGGCCCGAAAGCGCGCTCCGTGCCAATATTTACGCACAGATCTCCTTTGCTCTCAACCGTGTCTTTACCGAATACTACCGAATTCGCGGCTATGATTTCGACATCACCAACAATACCGCCTACGATCAGTATTTCGTAAAGGATCGGGATTATTTTGAAAACATCGCCGCCATCGTCAGCGAAATATTTGACACCTACATTGTCCGCAGAGGAAGCGTGGAGCCCCTCTTCGCCCAATACTGCAACGGGACCACCGTTACCTGTCCCGGCCTTTCCCAGTGGGGCACGGTTTCCCTTGCCAATCAAGGGTATACTCCTTACGAAATTCTTCAATATTATTATGGCGACGACATTGATCTGGTTACCGATACACCTGTAATGAATGTCACCTCCTCTCTGCCCGACCGCCTGCTGCGTCTCGGTACAGCGGGCGATGACGTGCGCCAAATTCAGATCCGTCTGAACCGCATCTCCGATAACTACCCCTCCATTCCCAAAATCGCCCTTCCCGACGGAGTCTTTTCCTTTGATACCGAGGCGGCGGTGCGCCGCTTTCAAGAGGTCTTTTCTCTGCCCGCGGATGGGATCGTAGGAAAATCCACATGGTATGCCATTCAGTTTATCTACAATGCGGTCAAGCGGCTGAATGAGCTGGATTCCGAGGGGATTACGCTGGACGAGGTGACCGATCAGTACGAGGGGGAGCTATCCTTGGGCGCTCAGGGCGTTGAAGTACAGAACGTGCAATATCTCCTTTCCTACCTTTCCGCCTTTTATAATGAGATCCCGCCCCTTACCGTGGACGGCATCTACGGTTCCTCCACCGAAAACGCGGTGCGTGCGGCACAGGCGCTCTTCGATCTGCCGATGACAGGCTCGGTGGATTTTGACACATGGGATGTTCTCTACCGAACCTATCTCGGCTTTCTTGAAACCATTCCCTTCCGCTATGTGGAGGGAAACATTCTGCCCTATCCGGGTGTTCCTCTTCGGATCGGATCGGAGGATGATTCGGTTCGGGTGCTTCAGGAATATCTGAACTTCATTGCGCGATTTGACGATCGCATTCCCGAGACCGGTGTGACCGGATATTTCGGAGAGCGTACCCGCGGAGCCGTCATTGCCTTTCAGGAGGCGGAGGGGATTCCTCCAAGCGGAACGGTGGCCAGTGTAACATGGAATGCCATTGCCGACCGATACAGTGACCTTTACAACAGTTCCCGCTTGGGTGAAGGACAATACCCCGGCTATGAGATCGGTCGATAACATCGGAAAGGAGAAGCTATGGATCAGCCAATGACCAATCGCGATGCCATTCGCAATCTGCAGCGGTATCTGCGCAGAATTTCCTATGAGGACAATCGGATCTCTCCCGTCCCCATCGACGGCATTTTCGATGACCGAACCGAGGAAGCCCTTCTTGCGTTTCAACGCATGATGGGGCTTCCCGCCACAGGTCGTGCCGACGAGGAAACCTTTCGTCTGCTCTATGCGGAATATGACCGCATCAAGAAGGAGCGCGATCTCCGCCTCCCCCTTGATTTCTTCCCCTCGGTTCCGGAAAATTACGAAGCCGCCATCGGTGAGCGAAGCGCATTTGTGACGCTTCTGCAATTTATGCTGGGAGAGCTGACCTTCGCCTATGACGCATTTGATCCTCCACCCTTAAGCGGTGTTTTGGATGAGGAGACCGAGGAGGCGATCCTTCGATTTCAAGCCATTCAAGGGATACCCGTCACGGGTCGGGTCGACCGTCATACGTGGAACCGCCTCTCTGAGGAATACAAAAATTATTTAACGTAAAAGAATCCTGCTTTTCTGCTTTCCCGTCAAGTTTTTCCGATTTCTCGCGTACAATAGAACCGAGAACCTCCCGATTGCCGTTTAAGGCAACCCAAGGTGGGCAATACTTGCTCTGAATCCATCGGGAAAAAGAAGGTAGCAAGAGGTATTATGTCAAACAAATTCACACAAAAAGCACAAAATACACTGAATCTCGCCCTTGCCTACGCGAGAGAGCTTGGACATAGCTACGTGGGCTCAGAGCATTTGCTTCTGGGGCTTGTTTCCGAAAAGGACTGTATTGCCTCCCGTCTACTCTGTGCGCGGGGAGCAAATGCCGATCGGATCCGCAAAAGCATTACCGACGTGGCGGGCATGGGATCCGAAAGCTTCGTGCATGCCTCCGACATGACTCCGAGAGCCAAACGGATCCTCGAGGCCTCCTTGGCGGAATCCCGTCGCAATCAAAGCCGATACATCGGAACCGAGCATCTTCTTTCGGCTCTGCTTCGTGAAAAGGATTCGGTAGCGGTCCGACTGCTTGAATCCGAGGGAATTCCCGCCGAAGAGCTTTTGGGAGATGTGGAAACCTATCTGAACGTATCGGTAGAAAAGGCATCCCCTGCTTCCTCCGAAAAGGAGGAGAAGGTCAAGATCAAATCCGCGCCCGTTCTCAGCTCCTATGGAAGAGATCTGACCGAGCGGGCAAGGGAGGGCAGAATCGATCCCATTATCGGGAGAGAGGAGGAGACCGAGCGGCTGATCCGCATTCTTTCCCGCCGACAGAAAAACAATCCCTGTCTCATTGGAGAGCCGGGCGTGGGAAAGACCGCTGTGGTGGAGGGACTTGCCGAACGAATCGTCAAGGGCTGTGTTCCCCCGTCCCTTTTAAACCGACGGATCGTGACCTTAGATATTTCCTCCATGATCGCGGGTGCTAAATACCGCGGAGAATTTGAGGAACGGCTCAAGAATGTCATGGAGGAGGTGCATCGCAATCCCGATATCATTTTGTTTATCGATGAGATCCACGTGATCATCGGAGCAGGTGCTGCCGAGGGAGCTGTGGATGCCGCCAATATTTTAAAGCCCGCGCTTGCCAGAGGAGAGATCCGCATCATTGGTGCCACCACGCTTTCGGAATACCGCTCTCGCATTGAAAAGGATGCTGCCCTCGAGCGTCGTTTCCAATCGGTTCACGTACAGGAGCCCTCCAAGGATGCCGCCATGAAGATCCTCCGCGGTCTGCGGGAGCGCTATGAGCGTCATCACGGTCTCTGCATTACCGATGAAGCACTGGAAGCAGCCGTCGAGCTGTCGGTCCGCTATCTCCCCGATCGTTTTCTTCCCGACAAAGCCATTGACCTGATCGACGAAGCGGCAGCAGGTGTTCGCATTGCAGCCGATTCTCTTCCCGATACGGTAAAGCCTTTGGAAGAAGAGCTTCAACTACTCGCCTCAGAAATGGAGACCGCCATTCTTGCTAAGGATTTTGAAAAGGCAGCCGTGATCCGTGACAAGGAACGAAACAAGAAGGAAGAACTGGCAGAAAAGAAGCGTTTGCTTCCTTCCCCTTCCGATCGAAATCTTTCGGTCAGTGCCTATGACGTTGCCGACGTCATCACCCGATGGACGGGGATCCCCGTCAGCAATCTTTTGGCAGATGAAGGCGAAAAGCTTTTGCACCTGGAAGAAGCGTTATGCCGTCGGGTGGTAGGACAGGAGGATGCCATCCGAGCGCTCTCCCGCGCCATTCGCCGCGGCCGTCTCGGCTTGAAGCAGCCCAACCGCCCCATCGGCTCGTTCATCTTTCTCGGCCCCAGCGGTGTGGGAAAAACCGAGCTGGCGCGAGCACTTGCCGAGCAGCTGTTCGGCAGCGCGGATGCGCTGATCCGTCTGGACATGTCGGAGTATATGGAAAAGCACAGCGTTTCCCGTCTGATCGGTTCACCGCCCGGTTATGTGGGACATGATGAGGGCGGTCAGCTGACCGAGCGGGTCCGTCGCCGTCCTTATTCGGTCATTCTCTTTGATGAAATGGAAAAGGCGCATACCGATGTATTCAATCTTCTGCTTCAGGTATTGGAGGACGGAATTCTGACCGATTCCAAGGGAAGGCGAGTGGATTTTTCCAATACGGTCATCATCATGACCTCCAATTTGGGTACCCACGCAAACGAGCGAAAAAAGACGGTGGGCTTTTCGGATGCTACCCAAGACCGCAATCGGGAATCGATGCTCGCTGCGCTAAAGGAACGCTTTCGCGGGGAATTTCTCAACCGTGTGGACGAAATCCTTCTCTTCCGAGCATTAAGTGAGGAGGAGCTGAGACGAATCACCGATGCCCTTCTTGATCAAATCGCCGAACGCGCCGCTTCGTTGGGGCTTACTCTTTCCTTTGATCCGTCGGTATCCTCCTTTCTCGTAGAGCTTCGCTCCGACCGAACGGGAGGTGCCCGTCCTCTCAGACGACTTGCCGTCCGTCAAATAGAGGATCCCCTTTCCACCGCTCTCCTTGAAAAACAGTTCAAAAAGGGAGATCACATTCTTGCTTCCGTTCCTACGGGAGAGGAAAAGATCGTATTCGATCTCGTTCACTAACGCAAAAAGTCATCGGAGCATGTGTTTCCACACGGCCGATGACTTTCTTTTTTATTATTCATCCACCTCATTGAACACGGTCATGCGGAGCTTGCCCGCACCGTACGGGTAAAGACGAATGGATTCCACGTGATCCGAAAGCTGCAACTGATCATTGGAAAGAAGTTTGGGGGTAAAGATATGCGGCTCATCCACGTAATGCTTTCGCCCGAATTTCACGTCGCCTTGGAAGTAGAAGCGTTTTACACGATCAAGATCATAGTTTTTGATTCTTCTGGCATGAACCGTCAGGTACGGCAACGGATCTCCCAATCGGTACTCCTCGAATTGCTCCGAAGGATGATAGGTTGCCTCTCCCTTGAGGATCGCATATTGCCAAGGACGGTCGGGGTACATATTATAATTGGGAAACCGCTTTCCTTCGGGAAGCTCGGTCTGTCGCTCTCCCTTCATGCAAAGAGAATAGGTCAGGGCACCGTGGGTAAAATAGACCCTTCCCTTTTTGCGATGTGCAACCGTCTCTGCCTCAAATACGATCTCGACTTCGGTGTTCCCCTCAATACGGAGACAATGATATCCGTTTTTCGGTGCCTTCTCCATGCTCTCACCGTTGACCGTCACCCGAGCACGGCTCATGAAAAGCGGCACACGGTAGTAAAAATCGAAGGTTGTTTCTGTTTGAATAGAAAAACGGACAACATCGGTAGCGGGATAATTCGTCTCCTCTTCAATAAGAATACTCTTTCCGCCTCTCACGGAAGAAAATCTGCCCGAGCCGTACAGATAGCAATAAATGCCCTCCGCCTCCTCTCCCCACATATTCATCACGTAGTTCGGCATAAAGCGATTCACATTGCCGGGACAACATTCGGTACCCGGATTGGGAGCGAAACGCATCCACGCCTTTCCCTTGGAAAAAATGTTGTGATTGGATTGATGGTCTGCGATCACCTGATTGGCGCAGGAAAAATACTGCAACGCCCGAAAATCCTCGGTAATCGCTCCCATACCGGCATTGAACACGCAACGCTCGATGAGATCGGCGTATTTCGTTTTTTTCGTGATCTGTAAAAGATAGGACAGCGCCCACGTAAAATCACTGACGTTACAGGTCTCGGTACTGTTATAATAGTGGTCGCTGAGCAAATACTCATTGCTGCAAAGGCAACCGCCGGGAAGCATAAACATCTTCACCGCTTTGGCAAACGCCCTCTCGGATGCACGCAAATACCGCTCTTCCCCCGTAGCACGGTACAAAATGGCTCCCAGCTTTCCGTACTCATTATAAGTAACGCCGTGAACGTACGGCTTCTTTGGAGAAAGTGCCACTCGGTCACAAGCATCGTCGGTACAGGTGTCATTGTATCGGTCATAGGATTCCACCGCCAACCGAAGAAGTGCTTCATCTTTGGTAATCTCATAGACTCTGAGCATAATTTCCACGTTCATCACGTTTCTGCGAACCGCATAATCTGCGGAATCTCCCAGATAATGCTGCCGAATCGCCTCGGGGATCCGACGGTCTCCGTTATAATCGTAGAGTGCGATGCACGCACGGAAAAAGACCACGTGAGGCCAACGGAAGTTGAGCGGTTCGGGGTCGGCGATCACCTCGGGTCCAAGATAGGTTCCCCGGGGATGATGGATGACGTTGTATATAATGCGGGAGGCGTTGGCGATCTTTTCTTCATCTTTCAATAGAATAGCGGCTCTGGTATAACCGTCCAACCAATATGCCACCTGCTCATAACGCCACCATTGATCGTTGGTGGTGGCAGGGGAATCATCGGGTGCTCCCCACTCGACGCAATCAAAAGGATAGCCCGCCTCACCGATATGTCCGGTCAGACCGTCCATCTGTTTTTCCAAAAAGCGTTTCAAATACCCCAAAGGCTCTATGTTCATGGCAATCTCCTGTTCCTTTAGATTTTTCATCATTCTATTACGAAAAAAATTTTTTGTCAAGATATTTTTTCATTCCTTTGTTTTGTTTACAATGTGTTCAAAATTTAGGTATATAATGTAAGTAATATTTATGTAATGAAGGATGTTATATGAAACTGACATGCAATTCCCCCAAGGGGGCGGTACGGCTGTTTTCCGTTGCCGTAGCCGCGCTTACGCTTCTTTGCGTGGTTCTTCGTTGTCTTTCTCTTTCCTTTTTCTTTGATCAGAAGCTCGGATATTATGAGAAGGACGCGATCCTGCCCACCGTGCATACCGTGCTTTTGGTTGTCTCCTTCGTAGCCCTC